>JAQVQF010000108.1 GCA_028701715.1 Eubacteriales bacterium
CAGCCGATAAACAGGGAAGAAGTAATGATCGGCGTATCGAGAAGCGAAAAGGTTATGCCCACAGCCAGCGCGTCCAAACTGGTGGCGACGGCAAGCGGGAACATGCTTTTTGCCGACATATCGCAGCCCGTACCGCATTCTTTCGCTTTTTCTTTCCGTGAAAACGACTCGCGTACCATACTCCCTCCGATAAGAATAAGCAGCGTGAAAATTATCCAGTGGTCATAGCCGGTGACATATTTATTGAATTTCGAACCTAAAAACCAGCCCGCCACGGGCATCAGCGCCTGAAAACCCCCGAACCATAAACCCGCTTTAACCGCGTTACCGGTTGAGTCTTTGCCCGACACAAGCCCCTTGCATATCGAGGCGGCAAACGCGTCCGCCGAAAGACCCGCCGCAAGAAAAAACAATTCGATAAAATTCATAATAAACCCCGTATATTTTAAACTGCCGGAATACACCGCGTGAATGACGATATATTTAAACGGCTTTATAGCTTTATATAAAAAAATAAAGACACACGCGCGGCGAAAGCCGCACATGAGTCTCGTCTGTTTGAGACAAGCCAGACCTGTTCGAAAGCACAAACATCGTCAGTATGTTGACTTGCCGCGCAAAACGCGCCGACTACTCCCCCATGGGTAACGTGTGCATGATAGCATAAAAAGTTAGGCTTGTCAACCTTTTTAACAAAAAAAGCCTTGTTACCGCGCGAGCCGTGATTATATAATGTCACCGCAAACGAAAAATAAACCTATACGGAAGTGATAATCTATATGCCGTTATGTCGTCTCTGCCCGCGTAATTGCGGCGTTGACAGAATTAATGCAAAGGGATACTGCGGCGGAGGAATGAAAGCCTCGGTAGCGCATGTGATGCTGCATATGTGGGAGGAGCCCTGTATTTCAGGCTCAAACGGCTCGGGAGCGGTGTTCTTTTCCGGCTGTCAGCTGAAATGCGTATACTGCCAGAACAGAGAAATATCGCACGGTAAAATTGCTTCGGGAACGGAAAAAACGCCGCGTGAGCTTGCGGATATATTCCTTCATCTCCGGGATGAAGGAGCGCATAACATAAACCTTGTTACCCCCGACCATTACGCCGTACAGATCAAAGAAGCGGCAGGTATAGCTAAATCGCTGGGGCTTGACATTCCCTTCGTTTATAATTGCTCGGGCTATGTAAATCCTTCGACATTGCAAATGATCGATTTTGTCGATATATATCTTGTCGATTTTAAATATATGGATGATAACCTCGCGGAAAGATATTCGTCCTGCCACGGTTATGCCGATGCGGCAAAGGCCGCTGTCGCGGAAATGGTAAGACAGCGTCCCGTGCCCGCTTTTGACAAAGCCGGTATGATGACGGGAGGGGTTATCGTCCGACATCTGGTTATTCCGGGCTGTGCGGACGATTCAAAAAGAATAATTGAATATTTATTTGGGACATACGGAGATACTATATATATCTCTCTTATGAATCAATTTACTCCGGTCGGACTCGAGGAATTTCCCGAAATCAACCGCCGCCTTACGACGCTGGAGTATAAAAGGCTGGTCGAATACGCAAAATCATTGGGAATAAATAACGCTTATGTTCAGGAACGCGCGGCGGCCGATAAAAACTTTATTCCCGACTTCGGATTTCGGATTTCGGATTGAATAAAAAGTAACACATTTATATTTCGGTAAAATTGAATTATTAATATTATTTTTCCACAACATTTGTATACAGGCTGTTATATATCGCAATATATTGTGCAGATACTACAAAATGCCTAAATAATTGCTTTGCTTTTCGTGACTTTTCATATTGAAATGTTTTATTAAAATAAGGTAAAATACATGTATAGTTTTTTCATCAGACTGAAGGGAAGTGGGCTTCGATGAATTTTGTCGAAAAACGTATTATTTCGGACGGCAAAATCGGAGAAGGCGACGTTCTAAAGGTCGACGGATTTCTCAATCATCAGGTTGACGTAAACTTTCTTAACGAGATAGGAAGGGAATTTTATAAAATTTACAGCGATTGCGGCGTAAACAAGATCATTACGATCGAAGCATCCGGTATAGGAATAGCTTGTATAACGGCGCAATTTTTTAATGTTCCCGTGGTTTTCGCCAAAAAAGCCAAAACCGTAAACATTTACGGCGACGTTTATAAGGCGAAGGCCGAATCCTACACACACAAGGGCGCTTATGATATAATCATGTCCAAGGAATTTATACATAAAGGCGACAGAGTATTGATAATAGACGATTTCCTTGCGAAAGGCAACGCGCTCAAGGCGCTTATCAAGCTCGTCGAGGATGCTAACGCCGAAATCGCGGGTGTCGGCATAGTTATTGAAAAAGCTTACCAGGGCGGCGGGGAATATGTACGCAGCCTGGGAATAAAAGTGGAATCCCTTGCGCGTATCGCAGCCATGAGCATTAACGAAGGCATTGTCTTTTGTTAAACATATAAAAGCCTAATATACTTATTTTACGATTCCCATTTTAGAAAAATAAAAAGAAAAGAAAAGAAAAAACAGGAGGAACAATATGCAAAAGAAATCCATTCTGCGTGTTATCATTCTCGTACTGATTTCCGCGCTTCTGCTTTCCATGGCCGCCTGCGGCAAAACCGGAGACGACAAAAGTCAGGAAACCAGCGACAAAAGCCAGGAAACAAGCGACACCAGCCAGGCGGAAATTCAAGAACCCGCTTCTTTCGGCTGGACCAAGACACTTAGTCTCGCGGAAACCGGTGTCGTGAAGGAAACGGCTCCCGCACTTACCGGCGACGCTTCTCAGCTTAAAATAGGCGTCATACTTGTCGGCGACGAAACCGAAGGCTATACCAAAGCTCATATCGACGGCATTAAAGACGCGGCGGACGAGCTCGGCTTGTCAGAATCCCAGATTATCTGGAAATACAGCGTTGCGGAAAACGAGGACGTTGTCACAGCCGCCGACCAGCTTTACGCGGAAGGCTGCAGACTCATCATTTCAAATTCGTACGGTCATCAGGAATATATGCTTGAAGCCGCTACCAAGCATTCCGACGCTCATTTTATTGCCCTTACCGGCGATAACGCCGCGGCCAATGTGGCGGCGAACGTGGTTTCCAATTTTTCCAACGCCTTTACGGATGTTTATGAATCCCGTTATGTTTCGGGCGTGGTCGCCGGACTCAAGCTCAAGGCGCTTGTGGACGACGGCACTCTCACCAAGGAAAAGCTTCCCGACAGCTTTGATGCGGACGGCAATATTAAAATAGGCTACGTGGGCGCGTTCAACTATGCCGAGGTTATGTCCGGCTTTACCGCCTTCTTCCTCGGAATAAAATCCGTGGTTTCCAATGTTTCCATGGAAGTTTACTATACCAGCTCCTGGTTCGATTTCGATAAGGAAAAATCCGCCGCCGAAACCTTCATCAATCGCGGCTGTGTAATTATCGGGCAGCACGCCGATTCCGCCGGAGCGCCCACCGCCGTTGAAACGGCTTATGACGCCGGCAAGCTTGTTTTCTCCGTCGGTTATAATGTTTCCATGCTTGACGCCGCAGAAGACGCTGCTCTTACTTCCGCCACCAATGTTTGGGGAGTATACTACAAATACGCGTTCGCCACATTCATTAACGGCGGTGATATCGCTGTAAACTGGTCTGCCGGTTATAACGACGGCGCAGTTGAAATCACCGAACTGGGTGCATCCTGCGCGGAAGGTACTGCCGCTTACGTTGAGGATATTATTAATCAGATAAAGGCCGGCACGCTTCATGTGTTTGACACTTCCAAGTTTACCTACAAGGGTAAAAACCTTACCTGGGCTTACGCTACCGATTCCGACGGCAATTATGTTTACGACATGAACAATGTCATTGCCGACGGATATTATCATGAATCCCATGTACAGAGCGCTCCCGCCTTCAACATCCTGATCGACGGTATCAGCGAACTGAACACACCGGGCAATTAAAGCGACCCGAATTCGGAAATTCTGCGAGGGAGACCATTTAAAGAGTCTCCCTCAATGTTTTTATTTTCACAGATCACAGATCATAGGAGGAGAAAACCGGTGTCTGATATTCCCGCAGCAATAGAATTTAAAAATATAACAAAAACCTTCGGCAGCATAACGGCGAACAGCGATATAAGCTTTGAAATTCGCCGCGGAGAAATTTTATCGCTTCTCGGTGAAAATGGAAGCGGTAAAACAACTCTGATGAATATGCTTTCCGGCATATACTACCCGGACAGCGGTAAAATATATATTAACGGGAACTCCGTTTCCATAAAATCGCCCAAGGACGCTTATAAACTGGGAATAGGTATGATTCATCAGCATTTCAAGCTGATAGACGTATTCACCGTAACTGAAAACGTGGTGCTGGGTTTACCCGGTAAAATCGGGCTTGATCTTAAAACCGCAAGGGACAGGGTGACGGAAATTTGCAAAAAATACGGCTTTGAATTGAATCCCGACCAAAAGGTTTATGACATGAACGTTTCCCAGAAGCAGACGCTGGAAATAGTCAAGCTGTTATACCGCAAAGCGGACATTTTAATACTCGACGAGCCGACCGCCGTGCTCACCCCGCAGGAAACCGAAAATCTGTTTAAGGTAATCCGCAATATGCGCGACGACGGAAAATCAATTATCATAATTACGCACAAGCTTCATGAGGTCCTTGCGGTTTCCGACCGCGTCGCGATACTCCGCAAGGGCGAATATATAGCGACGGTCAACACCGGCGAAGCCACCGAGCTTTCGCTTACCGAAATGATGGTGGGAAAAAAAGTAATCCTGAATATTGATCGCCCGGAGCCGTTAAATCCGGTAAAACGCATAGAGGTGCAAGGCCTGAGCGTTGTAAATGCCGAAGGCATAAAAACTCTCGACGACATTTCCTTCGAACTTTACGGCGGTGAAATTCTCGGCATCGCCGGTATTTCCGGCTGCGGACAGAAGGAACTGCTTGAGGCGATAGCGGGGCTTCAAAAAACCGGTCCCGGAAGCAGCATAAAATTCCACCCCACGGATGATATAAAAGACGTTAAATCTCTTATCGGTAAAACCCCCAAGGAAATCAGAAATTACGGCATCGCGCTTTCGTTTGTACCGGAAGACAGATTGGGCATGGGGCTGGTGGGCTCCATGGGTATGCCCGAGAACATGATGTTGAAAACATATAACGAGGATAACAGTATATTCCTAAACCTAAAGAATCCCGTAAAGAGCGCCGAGGAAATTAAAAACACTCTCGAAGTGGCGACTCCCTCGTTAAACACCCCGGTGAGGACGCTTTCGGGCGGGAATATACAAAAGGTGCTGGTCGGACGCGAAATATCCAGCGTTCCCGCCGTGCTCATGACCGCTTATGCTGTGCGCGGGCTGGATATAAACACCTCCTATATGATATATGACCTTATAAACGAGCAAAAAAAGAGAGGCGTCGCCGTTATATTCGTAGGCGAGGACCTGGATGTTTTATTGGCGATAAGCGACAGAATTCTGGTCCTGTGCGGCGGTAAAAGCAACGGAATAGTGGACGCCCGTACAACCACCAAGGAAAAAGTAGGTCTTATGATGACCACCTTAAACAATGTCGGAGGTTCGCAGGATGGAAAATAAAATTAAAAAGCGCCGCGAGCCTTTAATTCACATTTCAAAACGTATCTCCGTCGCTGCCTGGAAAGCGTGGCTCATTCGTTTGGGCGCGTTTTTGGGAGCGTTAACATTTATCGCACTGTTCGTATATCTCATATTCGGTATAAATCCTTCCGACTTGTATTCAACCATGTTCAAGGGCGCTTTTGTGGGTAAAAATTATCTTATACCTACACTGAAAGCGGCCGCAAAGCTGCTTTGTATAGCGGTTGCGCTTGCTCCCGCGTTTAAAATGAGATTTTGGAATATCGGCGCCGAAGGACAGATGCTTGCCGGAGCGATGGCGGCGGCCTTTGTAATGCGCGAATACTCCGCAATGCCCAACTGGCTGCTCCTTCTTGTGATGTGCTTATTCAGCATAATAGCCGGCGGCATATGGGGACTTATTCCCGCGGTGTTCAAGGCCAAATTCGGGACCAACGAAACGTTGTTCACCCTAATGATGAACTATATAGCGGCAAAAATTGTCGATTATTTTTATAATATCTGGCGCGGAGCAAAATCGGCTCTCGGCTTGATAAACGGAAATGTGCTGCAGAAGGATATATACGAAAAAGGCTATCTCCGTTATTTCTGGTCGGGAAAAAACGATTCCGTATGGTATAAAAGCGAAGACACCTGGTATATCATAATTATCGGCATAATAGCCATCCTGATGTATGTATATTTGAAAAAGACCAAGCAAGGCTATGAAATAGCCGTCGTGGGCGATTCTCAGAATACCGCCCGCTACGCCGGAATCAGCGTAAACAAGGTTATAATACGCACCATGATAATATCCGGCGCGATATGCGGCCTTTGCGGCTTTATGACCGTTTCCTTCCAAAGCCATTCGATATCTTCGGAAATCGCAGGGGGATACGGCTTTACCGCAATAATCGTAGCGTGGATGTCGCGCATGAACACGCTTGCCATGGCGGGTGTATCCGTGCTGGTAATAGCACTCGAAAACGGCTCGCAGGCGGTTGCCAATGCTTACAGCACCTCCACGGGATTTCCGTCGAGCACCGCGAGTATTATCGTGAGCGTTTTCCTGATGTTCATTATAGGAAGTGAATTTTTTATTAATTATAAAATTAATTTCCGCCATATTTCCGCAAAGGAGGTTGCTTAAATGTCTGCAATTCTTACCTGGCTGCATCAGGCGATAGTTTTCGGCGCGTTTATCATGCTTGCCGCCGTAGGTGAGCTGCTGACCGAAAAAGCGGGCAATTTAAATCTCGGCACGCCCGGCACCATGTGCGTCGGAGCGGCAGCCGGTATCGCCGGACTGGATATTTATAAAACCTCCGGCGGGTCGAACACCTTCCTGCTCATCATTATCGCGTTGAGCTCGGCTTTCGCTGCCGCGGCGTTTATGGGATTTATATACAGTCTGTTTACGACAACCCTCCGTATAAATCAAAATGTGGTGGGGCTTGTGCTGACTATTTTCGGCGTGGGACTCGCAAAATTCATATCCGCGACAGTCGTGCATATACCGTCAAGCGGCAATGTCCGTTTCGACGACGCTTACGCGGTATTCAACGCCAAAATCCCCTGGCTTTCATCTTCATTGGGCGCGGTCTCCGATTTGCTGTTTAACTACGGCTTTATGTTCTATCTGACTTTGCTGATAATCGTCGGTATATCATTGTTTTTATACAGAACGCGAACAGGTCTGTCTCTCCGTTCGGTGGGCGAAAATCCCGGCACCGCGGACGCCGCCGGTATTAATGTTATTAAATACAAATATTTTGCAAGCTGCATAGGTTCGGGCCTGACAGGGCTTGCGGGTATTTTCTGTGTTATGGAATTCAAGAGCGGAGCTTGGTCGACCACCGATATTTCATCTATAAGAGCCTTCGGCTGGCTGGCGGTGGCGCTTGTCATTTTCGCCATGTGGAAGCCGCTTAACCTTATTTGGGGCTCGCTGGTTTTCGGCGTGTTCTATTGGGCTTACCAGCATCTGTTTAAAATACCCACCGACCTGACACAAATGCTGCCTTATATAGTAACCATTATAGTGCTTATTGTGGTCAGCTTCCGCAGTAAAAAAGAAAATCAGGGTCCGGCATCTCTCGGCCTTTCCTATTTCCGGGAAGACCGTTAACCGTTAACCGTTACACGTTAAACGTAACCCTTAACTGTCAACCATTTTGTTTAATATATTTTAATAATATAAAAAACCGCGTAGTGTATTAAAATACATCTGCGCCGTTTTTATATATGAATTACAGCTTTTAATAACGCTTGGAAAACGGGACGGCCGCTTTTATCTGTACCGTTTGTTTTACCCATTTTCGGACTAAAGCTCTACCGGCGACGCTTTGCCAGTCTTTTTCCAAATCCTCGTGACATTTTTGTCCTAAGCCCTGCCTTGAA
>JAQVQF010000109.1 GCA_028701715.1 Eubacteriales bacterium
CCGTCCTACGGAATATCCGATCTCGCCGTGATCAGAAACGGAGTATATTCGTCGATAGGAAGATACCTTGTCTGCGAAAAGGGTGATACGAGCTATATTTCATTCCGTGATAAAATTGCCGACGAAAAGGGCGTAAAATATGAATTTAAGGCTTATGATTTTTCATCGACTCCGTCAATATCAGAATATTACGGTTACAAATGTGATATAAACGAAATTTTTACCTGTAAAATTGATCGCAGCCTCGAAAAGCATAACATTGCGCTCGGCTGTTCTTATGTCGGCGGCAGTCCCACACATTCCAACGGAGACAGCGGTGGCGAGCTGACCGACGGGATTTACGGGGAAGCCGATTTTTCCGACGCGGCATGGTCCGGTTATTCCGACACTCAATACGAATTTATAATTGATCTCGGTAAAATTATTGAAGGAATCGCCGATATCAACGTTTCCCTGCTCGGCGGGGGACTCGGCGCGGTAAACGAGCCGAAATCCATATCCTTCGCGGTATCCGCCGACGGCAATCTGTTTCAAAGCGCAGGCGAGGTTAAGTATACCCGGCAAAGCGGCAATACACTGTATAAAACCTCCATGGGTATAGAGCTTGAAACGGGCGCCGCGGCACGATATGTAAAGGTTACGGTGGATTGCTACGGCTGGTGCTTTATGGACGAAATCGAAATTTACAAATACGAATAAGCGGCGATTGTATTTAATCCCCCGCGGAGGAAAATCCTCCCGGGGGATTTTTAACATAAATATAAAAAAAACATATAATACTATCGATAATATTAATAAAACAGAGGTGATGACATGCCGATAAAAATATTCATCGATCAGGGGCACAATCCCGCGGGCGGTCCGAACGCGGGCGCTGTCTTCGGTAACCTATACGAGGGAGACATAAATTATCAGGTAGGGATATACTTAAAGGAAATACTCGACGGCGATCCGCGCTTTGAGGCAAGGCTTTCAAGGCCGACCACCGATACCGTGCTTGGGACGGACAATTCCTCAAGCCTTGCATCCAGAGTCGAGATGGCAAACCGATGGCCGGCGGACTATTTCATAAGCATTCATTCGAATGTGAGCACCAATCCCGGCATCAACGGTACGGAGATGTATATCTATCGTTACGGGACTCAGGCGAACTGGCTTGCCGAAAATCTGCTCGAAGGTATCGTAAACGCGGTCGGCACGAAGAATAACGGGATCTTCACACGGCCTTCTCTGTATGTTCTGCGCGCCACGAATATGCCGGCGGTGCTGGTCGAGCTTGGTTATATGTCGAATCCGGAGGACGCGGAAAAGCTGACAAACGACCAATACCAATTCGCTTACGGTATTTATCAGGGATTGCTGAGATATTTCGGTCTTATTCCCTTGCCAAATCAACCCACGGCGGTCGGTTGAGCAAACCCGCGTCGGGCAAAGAAAACGCCTCCGGAGCAAAACCGGGGGCGTTGTATTTGTGCAAATTATATTTGAGTATGCTCCGCCATGAATTTTTTAACTTCTTCCTCCGTCGGAAGCGAATTTAACGCTCCCCGTTTGGTGACGGTCAGAGCTCCGGCGGCATTGCCGAAACGGCAGGCCGCATGAATATCACCGCCGTTCCGTGAATATTCCAGCGCCAACGCGGCGGTGAAGGCGTCTCCGGCCGCCGTGGTGTCCACCGCGGCAACCTCGTACGGTCCGCAGATGTCGCAGTATTTGCCGTCATATATGTAAGAACCCCTTGAACCGAGCTTGAGAACGACATATTTTATATTCGCGGTATTGCACAGCTTTATGCATGCCTTCAGACAGTTGTCGAGGCTGTCGGGACGTATGCCGGTAAGAAATTCGGCTTCGTTTTCGTTGGGAGATAATATTTCGGTCTTTCGTATGTTTTTCAATACAAAATTCGGCGTGACTCCTCCGCAGTCGAGAATCAGCGGGAGGTTGTTTCTTTCTGCAAGGCGCGAAAGATATTCCACCGAAAGCGGCGATATTTCAAGATTTGTGAGCACTATGTCGGGATATGTCAGAAAAGATGCCTCTATATCGGATTCGCCGATATTTTTATTGGCTCCGGGATATACGATTATACGGTTCATCCCGTCCTTTTCCACCATAACCACGGCAAGCCCGGTTTGCTCCATAGGGTCAATCTTGACAAAACGGCGGTCTATTCCGTTTTCGGCGTATATGCGCGCAAGCCTGTCACCGTACGCGTCGTCGCCGATTCTTGTGCAAAACACTACCTCACCGCCCAAACGGGCTGCGGTAATGGCGGCGTTTGCGCCCTTGCCGCCCGGAACATAGCTGTAGGTCCCGTCGGATATAAGAGTTACGCCCGCCGCGGGAATGGTTCCGATCGTCAGCACAAAGTCTATATTCGCCGAGCCTATCACAAGTAACCGTTTAGCCATTTGACATACCTCCGTCACATTTTAACAATCTATTATATTTTTTCGATTATATATTACAACATTTTTCCGTTATTGTCAATAATTTTCTTTTTCCCGCATATATTTCAGCTTTGTCGCCATTCCTCCGCGGATATGGCGTTCCTTTTTGTTTATTTCCATAAGCGCCGCGATTTCGTTAAAAAGCGGTTTGTCGAGCATCTTCAATCTGAACGTAATATCCTTATGTACCGTTGATTTCGATACCCCGAACACCAACGCCGCTTTTCTGACGGTGGAATTGTTCTCGAGCATAAACACGGCTATTCGTACCGCTCTGTCCTCGTTTGTGTAAATATTTATCCCCTCCTTGTCCTATATGTAAAATATATGAATAGCAAGCGGAAAAAAATAACAAAAAACACTATTGAATTATTATTTTCAATATGTTATCCTTATTTAAGGAAAAACATAAAACAAAAATTTCTGTTTATCTGCGGTCTATAACCTACAATCTATCATCGGGAAAGGAAAATCGTTATTTATGAAGATTCTTGTTACGGGCGGCATGGGATATATCGGTTCCCACACCGTTATTGAGCTGATTAATCGCGGCAACGAGGTAATTATCGCCGATAATTTATCCAATTCAAAAAAAAGCGTACTCGACATTGTCGAAGCCATAACCGGGAAAAGACCGGAATTTTATGAAATCGACGTAGCCGACAAGGCTGAGCTTGAGGTAATATTCAAAGCTCACGCCATTGACGCGGCAATCCATTTCGCTGGTCTCAAGGCGGTGGGCGAATCGGTATCAATGCCTCTCGAATATTATAAAAATAACATTATGTCAACCATCGCCCTGCTCGAGTGCATGAAGGCATACGGCTGTAAAGCCTTTATATTTTCCTCCTCGGCAACGGTTTACGGCGACCCCGCGGTTCTGCCGATTACGGAGGATTTCCCGCTTTCCGCCACAAATCCGTACGGAGCGACCAAGCTTATGATAGAGCGGATACTCACCGATTTCCAATACGCAAACAAGGATTTTTCCGTAACGCTGCTTCGTTATTTCAATCCCATCGGAGCGCATCCTTCCGGACTTATAGGGGAGGACCCCAACGGTATTCCCAACAATCTCGTCCCTCTCGTCATCAAAGCGGCCAAGGGAGAAAGAGTGCTTTCGGTATACGGCAGGGATTACAGCACACCGGACGGCACCGGAGTGCGCGACTACATACATGTCTGCGACCTTGCGGACGGCCATATCGGCGCTTTGAAAAACGCGGACAAGCCGGGTGTGTATATCTACAATTTAGGCACGGGCAACGGCTTTTCGGTGCTTGAAATAATTAACGCCTTTGAACAGGTCAATAAGGTTAAGGTGCCTTATGTCTTTGCGGAAAGACGCCCGGGCGATATAGCCGCGTGTTATGCCGACTGCGGCAAGGCGGAGCGCGAAATCGGCTTCAGGGCTTCGCGCGGGATAGAGGAAATGTGCCGCGACGCCTGGAACTTTGCGAAAAGCATGTAACAAGTAAAAATAAAACATCCGACGCTCGGTTGAACGCCGGATTTTATTTTTATTGAGTGTTTTTTTGTTTTCGCACGACTAATTAAAGAGGAGGGTTTGTTTATGAGCGGTGAGGAATGCTACCGCCGTTTCCTTGACGGCGATAAAAGCGGTTTTAACGAGATAATTCATATCTATCACGACGGTCTTATATATTTTCTGTACGGAATAACAAAAAATTACGACGATGCGGAGGACGCCGCCGCGGACGCTTTTGTCGAGCTGCTGGTGCATAAGCACAGATATTCGTTCCGTTCCTCGCTGAAGAGCTATTTATACTCGACCGGCAGGCACAAAGCCATTGATATTATACGCCGAAGGTCGAAGCAATGCGGCGAACCCGACGAGGAAATTCCTTCGGATTTACCCTCCCCGGAGGAATCCGTCATAAACGACGACGAAAAGCGGCTGCTGCGCGACGCGATGAGGTGTATAAGCAAGGATTACCGCGAAGCTCTGCATCTTGTATATTTTGAGGACATGAGCATAGCCGAGTCGGCTAAGGTTATGGGAAAATCCAAAAAGCAAACCGAAAACTGCCTTTACCGCGGAAAGCAGGCGCTCAGGGTAATACTCGAAAATAAAAATTATGTCGGACATACTGAGTAAAATCTCCGTTGTAAACGACTTATTGACGATTAGAGAAAGGAGATTTTATTTATGAAAAGCATCGATGAATTCAAAAATTCGGTTTACGAAAAAGCGGCCGATAGAAAAAGAACAAATCGTTTAAGAAGAAAAACCATAACCGCCGCGGTATGCTGCCTGTGTGTGGCGCTTGCCGTTTCATTCATAAGCGGTATTATACCGTTGAAAAGCGGCAACATAGCCGGAACAGACAACAGTTCCGACTATTCAACCGACAACAAATCCAAAGACGAAAGCGTTGACGTTGAAAGCAGCAATAACGGCGAAAACAACAGTACCGATGAAACCAGTAAAACGAATCCTTTGCCCATGGCGGGAATAACCGACCTTATGGCGGGAATCGTCAACACAAATACCGAGGAATGCTCGCTTGACGACGAGCTTCTCGCCTCCACTGCGGATTTCTATTTAAATTTCGTAAAAGCAGTTGCGAAAAAGGGTGAAAATCTTATTTTCTCCCCCGCTTCGGCGCATTTCGCCCTTGCGATGACCACCAACGGAGCTGCCAACGACACGCTTACCGCAATGGAAAACGTCCTTGCCGGAGGAAAATCTATAACATCCCTCAACCGTTTTATGGCGGCTTACGCGGATGAAATATCCGGCGACCACCTGAAAATAGCCAATTCGCTCTGGATAGGCGAAGGAAGAGTCAGCGTTTACGAGGATTTCCTGAAAGCAAACGCCGCATACTATAACGCCGGAGCGTTTTACGCGGATTTCGACAATGATGAAACCATAAATTCGATAAACGCGTGGATAGAGCAGCATACCGACGGAATGATAAAAGACATGCTCGAGGAAATCGAAGACGCGCATATTATGTTCCTAATCAACGCCATCACCTTTGAAGCCGAATGGAACGAGGATTCCATTTCAGGTGTTTTGGAAGACAGAACATTTAATAACTACGACGGCACAACTTCAACGGTAACCGAATTCATGTATACCGGCAACAGTAAATCGCTTACTGTCGGGGACGGAAACGGTGTGCTGATGCCTTACAAGGATTGTAATTTCTCCTTTGCGGCAATTTTGCCCGGCGAGGGAACCGATGTTTACGATTTTCTTGCGTCCATAAACGGCGACGCTTTTATAAATGCCGTTAAGTCCGCCGAAAATAACCACAGCACCGATATTTTTCTGCCGGAATTTGAAACGGCATCCTCTCTGAAACTCAAGGACCCTCTTAGTGATTTGGGGATGGGAATAGCGTTTGCTGACAGCGGCGCCGCCGATTTCACAAAGCTCGGCACGGCAAGAGGACAAATTTCTATAGGCTCGGTTAATCAGGACGCCGCTATATCCGTAACCAGAGTCGGAACAAAAGCCTCCGCCGCCACTATAGTGGCAATGGTTGACGAATGCGTGCATGACACAGTATATTTCAACCGTCCCTTTGTTTATGCGATAATAGACAACACCACAGGGCTTCCCGTATTTATAGGCATATGCGCCGATATGGGCTGATTGATATCCGTAATTGCGAAGCCGTAATAAAAACGAGTTTTAAAGCTCGTTTTTATTTTTTTGTTTGATAAACATAAAACAGTTGTAAAATATTCATAAGGATGTTATAATAACGAAAAATTCTAAAAACGGCGGTATAAACGTATTTATGAAAATAACTTCCCGTTTGCGTTCATTGCTTGGCTTTTTTAAATCAAGACCCTACAGCCTTTTAATTTTAGCGTGGCCGGTCGAATGGATATGGTACGGAATTCTCAACCAAAGCCAGACGGCTGAAACCAGCCATATCATAAGCATGTCACTTGACGACAGCATCCCCTTCTGTGAATATTTTATTATTCCCTATGTACTGTGGTATTTTTTTATCGGCTTCGCCACCTTTTACACGCTTTGGAAGTCAAAAAAGGATTTCATCCATTTGTCATCCATGATTTATTTGGGGATGTTCGGCAGTATGATAATATGCACGGTGTATCCGAGCTGGCATAACCTCAGACCGGATTTAGCCGATATGAACAATAATATCTTCACCTGGATGATTAAGCGGCTTTGGGAAATCGACAATCCGGCGGTTATCTTTCCGAGCATGCACGTGCTTGTGGCGGTACTTATCACCATTGCTCTAATCAGGGCAGACTGCATGAAGGGCAGGACCCGGTGGAAGGTGGGCTTTGTAATATATACAATTCTTGTGAGCGCGTCAACGGTGTACACAAAGCAGCATTCGATTAAGGATGTGTTCTTCGCTTTCGTTTTCGTTGTTCCCTATTATCTTCTCACCTATTATGTCATCTGGCCGAAAAAACGCTGGGCGAAGGATAACAGTATATTGAAAAAAGGTGTTTAAACATTTTAATACGGGCGGTGTTTTTCCGCCCGTATCTAACATTTATTGTGTAACTGTATGGGCGGATATTATCCGCCCGAAACATAAAGATTATATAATAATTATTAAAATAGATAACAGAACGTTTTATCACATATCACCGTCATATATAAAAATCACATCAGAGCCGGAACGATTGTGTATAGTAAATTTCAACCTTCAACTTTAACATTCAGCTTTTAGCTTTCAAATTTCAACATGCAATTTTCAATTTTCAATTAACCCCTTTGCGGCGTTTACGCACAGCCTGTATAAAACATCCGACACCAATTCAAGCTTCTGCACGGATATGAATTCATACTTACCGTGGAAATTTTCGCCTCCGGTGCAGATGTTGGGGCAAGGCAGTCCCATATACGAAAGCCGCGCGCCGTCGGTACCGCCGCGTATGGGTATTATCTTGGGTGTGACGCCCTCGTCCTCCATCGCTTTTACAAGGCGTTCTATTATATAATAAGCGCCTTCTATAAGCTCGCGCATATTATAATATGAATCCTTTATCGCACAGTCTATAATATGCCTTCCGTATTTTCTGTTTATATAGTCGCAGGCGGCGGACATCGCCGTCTTTTTGTTTTCAAAAAGCGTTTTATCGTGGTCGCGTATTATATATTTCACCCTTGCCGACTCAACGTTGCCTTCGATATTCGTCAGATGAAAAAAGCCCTCGTATTTTTCCGTATGCTCGGGTCTTTCCCATGCGGGAAGAAGCGTATTAAGCTCATAGGCTATCTGTACGGCGTTTATCATCTTATTTTTTGCGGTGCCGGGATGGATGGAATTGCCCGTCACGGTTATAGCCGCTGAAGCGGCGTTGAAATTTTCATATTCGATTTCGCCCAGTTCCCCTCCGTCGACGGTGTAGGCGTAATCCGCGCCGAAGCCTTCGACATCAAATAGATCGGCGCCGCGCCCTATTTCCTCGTCGGGAGTAAAGCCTATCAGAATATCCCCGTGTTCCTCGTCGCCGTTTTTCAGACGTATGACCATATCCATAATTTCTGCTATGCCG
>JAQVQF010000110.1 GCA_028701715.1 Eubacteriales bacterium
GTTCTCTCTGCGCCAATCTCCGCCGCGGAGCGTTAAACAATGCGGCGCTTGCCAACGGTATGAAAAAGGTGGCGATCGGTCACCATTATGACGACGTGATAGAGACATTTTTTATGAACCTTTTTAATGAAGGGCGTATCGCCTGCTTTTCTCCGGTTACTTATCTCGACCGTAAAGACGTCACCCTAATCCGTCCCATGATTTACACGCCGGAATCGGAAATAAAAAGGTTTATTAAGACGGAAAGCATTGAAATCGTACCCAAATACTGCCCTGCGGACGGCAAAACCGACCGTCAGAAAATGAAGGATTTTATATGCAGCCTCGAAAAAAACGACCGCGGAATAAAAAAGCGGGTATTCGGCGCGATAGAACGCGGGGATATTTCGGGCTTCAAAGAAATAACGAACGGAAAGAAAGGCTGACAAAAAATGAAAGATTACCACGTTCACTATTATCTCGATTCCTGCGCCAGGGATGAGATGACCTTTCCCAATATTGAAAAAAGATGCCTTGAGCTGGGCATTGACGAAATAACCGTACTCAAGCATTATTCGCATTCGCTGCCAAACGGGGAACGGGACTGGGTGTTCTGGCACACAATAAAAAACGAGGAATGGGTAAAATTCTTAAATGAATACGCCGCCTACAAGCCGGAAAAGCTGATAATTCGTTCGGGAGTGGAAACCGAGCTGTGCAATGAAAAAGGAGATATAAACATACCTCCCGAGGAACAGAAAAAAATAGATATGTGCGCGCTTTCGGTTCATTATATGATAAACCTTGATTGCTGTGAGATGGATTTTTTATTATATCCCAATCTAAATTTCTGCCCTGGTCATAATAACGAGGAGGGAATGCGTCTTAGAGAGGAATGGAAACACAAGGTAGAGTCCGTAGGACCGGAAAAAATGATTACGGGGCTTGTTAACGGTTATATAAACGCCATAAAGCGCAACCCCAAGGTTAAAACGCTCGCTCATATGTATGACGGGCTTTTGCCGTTGCGTACATATTTCTGCGACGTCGATTCGCTCGGCGAAAGCAAATGTGTCGAACTTCTCGAACCGCTTATGAAAATCGCCGCGGAATACGGAGTGCTTTGGGAGCTGTTCGGGGACGGAGTGGTCAACGAAAAAATACTGCTTCGCGCCAATGAAATGGGCGTCAGATTTTGCGCCACCGCCGACGGTCATATGCTGAAAGACGGCTGGGGACCTCTCGATAATTTAAAGCGGGCCGAAGATTTTATAGACAGATTAGGGTTAAACCGCGGTACCGTGGATTTTTCCCGTTAATAAACCGCTAATCAGGGCATACAGAAAAAAGTCTGAACGGGTTGTTAAATAACCCCGATTACAGCATTTCCTGACGCATTTTTTTGATAATTTTCTTTTCCTTTCTCGATATCATCACCTGCGTCATACCGAGAATTTCACCGGTTTCCTTTTGAGATTTATTTAAAAAATAACGGTTGAAAATAATCTCCCTTTCGTCATGCGCAAGGCACAGCATGGCTTGCCGAAGGGAGATTTTTTCCACCGCAGCCGAAATGTTGTCGGTGCCTATTAAATTTTCAAGAGTGGTGTCGCCTTCGGGTTCCGAAAACGACAGCATGGGCATCGTAGCCTCGCACGCGTTTGCCACATCTTCTTCCGAAATACCGCAAAGCAACGCAAGCGCGGATATCGTTGGTTCCTCGCCGTTTTCCTGTATATATTCCTGCCGCTTTTTCGAAACCAAGGCCGATTCGCGCTTCAATTCTCTCGATACCTTAATAATTCCGTCATCGCGGAGATGCTTTTTTATTTCGCCCGTTATAAGAGGAACCGCGTAGGTGGAAAAACGGGTGCCGGCTGTGATATCGAAATTTTTAACCGCTTTCATAAGGCCGATAGAGCCTATCTGAACCAGGTCCTCGAAATCCGTGCCGCGGTCGCGGAAATGCTTGGCTATCGCCTTTACTAACCCCATATTGGCAATAACCACCGTGTCGAAAGCGGCTTTTTCCCCTCTTTTTGCCCTTTCAAGCAAATCCGGGTTGTTTACTTCCTCAAACATCAGATTATCATTTTCCTGATCAAACGAACCGTGGTGCCCTTACCCGGCTTGGATATTACCCGTACATCATCCGTGAGCGCCTGCATAATGGTAAAGCCCATCCCGGAACGCTCCTCCTCCGGAGCGGTTGTATACAGCGGTTCCATGGCTTTGGCGACATTTTCGATCCCGCAGCCCTTGTCCCTTACGGTTATGACCACCTTGCCGTCGGAATAATAATCGCACGATAAAAACACAAGCTTTTGACTTTTTGCATATTCGGGCTTGTTGTAGCCGTGGACGATGACGTTTGTCACCGCTTCGCTGACCGCCGTTTTAATATCGGCAAGGTCGTTCACCTTCAGCTCGAGCTGGGTAACAAACGCCGCTATTATGTATCTGGAAAAGCTTTCGTTTACCGATTTGGCGGGGAATATACACTTGAAGCTGTTTATTGCTTTTTTTCTCATTTTATAACCATACCTTTCATTTAACGGAAAATTTTAAACGGAATGATTTTATGCCGGCTTTCGGCATAAAAGCTTATTTTTTTATTTCGGTTCTTATAAGCTTGTCCAGACCGGCAAGCTTCAATATTCTTTGTGTGGGTCCGGATGGATTAACCAGCGTTAAGTTGCCGCCTATTGATTGCATTTTACGGAAACGTCCCATAATAAAGCCCAGCCCGGACGAATCGCAAAAAGTAATTTGTGAAAGATCGAGCCTTAATATTATAGGATTGTCAAAGGTTATAGCCGCGTCGATTTCCTCCCGCGCGGGCTTTGCGGTGTGATGGTCCATTTCACCGTACAGCGTGATATCCATTATTCCGTTTTCCGTTTCAAGCTTGTAATTCACTGCTTTATCACTCCTTTTTGATGATTATAATTCGTTAAACGATAAATTTTTGTCATATTCCGCCGTGACATAAACAAATTTTAATTATATCCGACGAACAAACCGAACAACGATTCGTTCATGCGTTATATACCGAATACGCACAAAAAGAAAACCGACATATGCCGGTTTTCTTCATTAAGATTAAATATTTCGTTACACTGCGGTAAGCCGCGTTTGTTGATTATTCGTAAACGTCCATGGCGTCTTTTCTTGAAAGATTTATCCTGCCCTTGTTGTCCACGCCGAGAACCATTATCTTGATAACATCGCCTATGGCGACCACGTCCTCGACCTTTTCGACACGCTTTTTGTCAAGCTTGGAAATGTGGACGAGGCCTTCCTTGCCCGGTGCGTATTCCACGAAGCAGCCTATCGGGATAATGCCCGTGACCTTGCCGGTGTAGATGGCGCCGGGTTCGGGGTCCATGACTATGGCGTTTATGATATCGAGAGCTTTATATGCGTTCTTTTTGTCCACGGCGGATATAAATATGCTTCCGTCGTCCTCAATGTCTATCTGGGCGCCGGTGTCGGCGCATATCTTCTGTATAACCTTGCCGCCGCTGCCTATGACCTCGCGTATCTTTTCGGGGTCTATCTTTGTGGAAATCATCTTGGGCGCGTATTCGGAAACATCCGATCTCGGTTCCGCGATGCAGGGAAGCATGGTGCCGTCGAGGATATCGAAGCGTCCCTTCTTGGTAACCTCAAACGCATTCTTGATGATTTCGGGAGTAAGTCCGTCTATCTTGAGGTCCATCTGTATCGCGGTGATGCCCTTCTTCGTACCTGCGACCTTGAAGTCCATGTCGCCGAAGAAATCCTCCAGCCCCTGGATGTCTATCATGGTCGCCCAGCCGCCGTCGTCGTCGGTTATAAGCCCGCAGGAAATACCCGCGACCGGAGCGGTGATGGGTACGCCCGCGTCCATAAGCGCGAGAGTAGAGCCGCATACCGAAGCCTGAGAGGTGGAACCGTTGGAGGATACAACCTCCGAAACAAGGCGTATCGCATAAGGGAAAGCGTCCTGCGCGGGAATAACCGGTTCAAGAGCGCGTTCCGCGAGAGCGCCGTGACCTATTTCGCGTCTGCCGGGAGAACGGGCGGATTTGGCTTCGCCCACGGAATAGGCGGGCATATTGTAATGATGCATATATCTTTTGGTTTCTTCCGCGTCTATGCCGTCGAGCAGCTGCGCTTCGCGTAACGGCGCGAGGGTAGCGACGGTAAGCACCTGCGTCTGACCTCTGGTGAACATGGCTGATCCGTGAGTTCTGGGAAGCAGGCTGACTTCGGCGGCAAGGGAACGTATCTGATCCATTCTTCTGCCGTCCACTCTGCGGCGTTCTTCCTTTAACCAGTGACGCACAATCTTCTTCTGAAGCTTGTACATGCATTCGTTTATCTGAGGAACCGAATCGGGATATTCCTCCGCGAGAGCCTCGAAAACTTTTTCGTAAATCGGCTTTAGCCTCGTGTCACGGACCTTTTTGTCGTCGGTGTCAAGCGCTTTTTTGACGTCCTCGCCGACCATTTCTTCAATTTTGTCAAACATCGCATGGTCTATTTCGCAGGAAGGATAATCGAATTTAGGCTTGCCGATGGCTTCCTTGACCGACTGAATAAAACCGACGAGAGGCTTGATAGCCTCGTGAGCCTTCATTATGGCTTCGTACATGGTGTCGTCGTCGACTTCCTTGGCGCCCGCCTCTATCATGATTACTTTATCCTTAGTACCGGCGACGGTGAGGTCAAGCTCGGATTTCGCGCGTTGCTCGGCGGTGGGATTGATGACGATTCTGCCGTCCACAAGCCCTACGAACACGCCGCCTATGGGGCCGTTCCAGGGAATGTCGGAAATGGAAAGAGCAATCGAAGCGCCTGTCATTGCGGCAATTTCCGGGGAATTATCGGGGTCTACCGAAAGCACCGTTAATGACAGCACCACGTCGTTTCTCAAATCCTTGGGGAAGAGAGGACGTATGGGGCGGTCGATAACGCGGCTGGTCAGGACTGCCTTTTCGCTGGGGCGGCCTTCTCTTTTAAGGAAGCTGCCGGGGATTTTGCCGACTGAATAAAGGCGTTCCTCGAAGTCAACCGACAGCGGGAGGAAATCGATCCCGTCTCTGGGGGCGGCGGACACGCTCACGTTTGCGAGGAGAACGGTGTCGCCGTTGCGAACCAGACAGGAACCGTTGGAAAGCTGACTGATTTTACCGGTTTCTATAATGAGAGGACGACCGGCAAGGGTGTACTGGAATGTTCTGTAATTTTCGAACATCTGTGTTTTTCCTTTCTTGATTTATAATCGGAGAAAGTAGCCGGTTTAACACTTAAATACATCGCAAAAATAAATATATTAAATGTTTCGATGGGTTTTGCGCCATATTTAACTGCTAAACCGCCGCTTCTCTGCTTTTATCTTAAATGTGATAATTTTGGGGCTGCCGTATAAGCAGCCCCGTCCTTTGCTTATTTTCTGATACCAAGGCGTTCGATTATCGCACGGTAACGGCTTATGTCGGTTTTGGTAAGATAATTTAAGAATTTTCTTCTGGTACTTACCATCTGAAGCAAACCTCTGCGCGAATGATTGTCCTTGGGGTTACGCTTAAGGTGCTCTGTCAGCTCGCTGATTCTGTAAGTAAGAATGGCGATCTGGACCTCGGGCGAACCCGTGTCGCCCTCATGAACGGCGTAATCCTTGATAAGCTGCTGTTTGACTTCTGCTGTCAGCATTATTTTGTCCTCCTTTTCAAAAATATTCAGGTATATACCAAGCCGTCGGCGGAGGACCGCACGACCGAGTAAAACCCTGCGTTTTACGCACTGCGTTATATTTTAGCACGTATAATAAAATTTGTAAATACCTTTTCACAATTTATTTTACTGTTTTTGTTAACATTTATACTATTGATATGAAAATAAAACGATGTTATTATAAAAATACAATATTTCCGTGAAAGGCGGTTTTGCATGTTCAGTCTGCTTATAAAAATATCCACCCGCCTGGTTTCCGCCGCGATTCTTATCGTTATGGCGATGGGGTTTATATATTTAGCCTCCACCCGCTCCCTGCCCTTCCTTCCCGAGGAAGGACAGGAATACAGCATTATCGACGACAATTCGGAATCGGATATTTCCGAGGATCAAAGCCATATTGATATTTCGGGTGACAATTCCGAATCGGGAAACACCTCGGGTGAAAATGACTTCGACATAGCCGAATATCTCGAATCGTTTGATAGCGTATCCCCGTCCAATCTCACCAAACCGGTCTCGGAATATAAATATGACAAAGCAACGCAAAAGCTGCTGTTATATAACGATATTTCCGCGCTCGGAAATCTGACCGGCATAAGCCTTGACGTCAGGATGGGTTTTGTTTTCGCGGGGGACAGGATTTTTACTGCCAATCTGACCGATGTGACCGAATTGCTCGGCGGATATACCTTTACCGGGCAGCGCGACCTCTACGGAAACCCTCTTTTCAGCAAAGGAGGAGCGTATTATTACCTCGATTCCTCCTCGGTAATCCAGCCTTCGGACTTTTCCGCCGTCACCGATAAACGAGGATTCGATTTCGACATACCGATTTATTTGGGCGTGCAGGACAGCAATATAAAGCGTATATATTATAAGAATAATCCCGAAGGGCAAAAATTCGGTTATTACGGCAACGGACGCGTTTATGCGAATTATTGTACCGAGGCTTTTGCTTTTACCAACGGCAGGGGATGCGTCATAAGAACGGAAAAAGGGGTTGCGACCATTGAAATATATTCCGATTTCTTTTATGAACACGGCGGAAACCTTATCGCTTCCGGTTATTATCCTCCGTTACAGCGCGGATTATACTCCATAGGATTCTTTTATTTTGACGATGGCTTTACCCGTGTCCGTATAAAAAATACCAACGGTACATTTGAGGAAGCTTTGATAGATATAAACGGAAAGCTCTTGAGGCTGCTTGACGATTATGCTCTTGTCAGCTATTCCGACAGTATGCTTCTTGTCGGAAACGGCATGTATTACGGATATATGACCAACAACCTCAACTGGGTAACAAATCCTGTGTTTATCTACGCTGAGCCTTTTTTGGAAGGGCTTGCGGTGGTCGGTACCCGCGACGGTAAATACGGAGTTATCGACACGCAGGGTAATTATGTTATAAAGCCCGTGTTCGACTCTGTTATACGCTGCTCGGGCGGCTTGATGGCGGCATATTCGGAATCTGACGGCTGGTCGGTTTTCGTCAAAGTTTATTTGTAATATTTCAGCTAAATATTAACAATAGTTCTATTAATTATTAATAATATATTAAAATAAGCGGAGATTCATAAAAAGAAGCTCCGCTTATATTTTTTAAAGAAAATATACTTGCATTTTTTTCCTCATTTACCTACAATGGTTTGTGAAAGGGGCGGATTAAATGCCCGAACCGAACGATAAAACAACGGCGTTGAAAAACGAAACCGCGGAATATCTTTTCCATCAGGGGACCAACTTTAAATCCTTTGATTATCTCGGAGCGCACAAATTCGGAAACGGCTTTGTTTTCCGCGTTTGGGCTCCCAATGCCGACGGCGTGTATCTTACCGGCGATTTTAACGGCTGGGAGAATAATTTCCCGATGAAAAGAATAACCGAAGGCGGAATATGGGCGGCTTATTTAACGCCCGGGGATTGCGGTGACGTTTCTTTCGGCGAAGGCTCCCGATATAAATATATAATTAAAAACGCGGATAAATCCGTTTATAAAGCAGATCCTTACGCTTTTTATTCCGAAACGAAATTAAACACCTCATCGTTATTTTGTGATATTGAAAATTATATCTGGGAAGACGACGAATATATGAAAAAACGTTCCGTTCTTGCCTCATATTTGGCCGCCGACAAAAGCCCTCCTCTACCCGTAAACATCTATGAAGTGCATCTCGGTTCCTGGAAAAAGCATTCCGACGTGAGCTATTA
>JAQVQF010000111.1 GCA_028701715.1 Eubacteriales bacterium
GATGCCGATACCGTGATAAAGATTTATTATATAATTAACCGAAGCGTATATATCGTCAACGGTGATGGATTTGGGTATAAGCCTGTCGATTTCGGCGGCAATGGCCTTTTTCAGCTCTTTGAGATCATCTCTTCCGACATTGCGGAGAATTTCAAAAAGCACGTCCACCTGTACTTTTTCATCAACGCCCAGCTCCTCGTTGGTGTAGCCGCATATAGCGGACGCGTCAACCATTCTGTTGGAAAACACCTTGACTTCGCTGAATTGTTCGTCTTCCTCGACGCTGATAACAACAGAGCAGATACCGGCTTTTTCTATCTTTTCGGCATCGTTGCGGTTCAGCTTGTGTCCTTTATCAAACAATATTTCACCGGTCAGGGGATCGGCGACGGGGTTGACCAAGGCGTGACCCTCTATACGTCTGACAAGAGACAGCTTTTTATTGAATTTATATCTGCCGACCGGAGATATGTCATATCTCTTGGGGTCGAAGAAAAGATTTTTTAAAAGAGTAATGGCGGAATCAACCACAGGTGGATCGCCCGGGCGGAGCTTTCTGAATATTTCCTTCAGAGCTTCGTCTCTGGGACTGCTTCCCGGATATTTTTCCGCTTCCTGAGCCATCAGATCCTTTTCGAGAGTAGCGTTTATAAGCTTCTCTTTTCCACCGAACAAATCGATAATATCCTTGTTTTCGGAAAGCCCGAGAGCGCGCAGCAATACGGTTATGGGAAGCTTACGGTTTTTATCGATTCGCACATAAAATACGTCCGATGTATCGGTCTCGTATTCCAGCCAGGCTCCGCGATAAGGAATTATTGTCGAGGAGAACAGATGCTTGCCCGTTTTGTCTATAATTTTATCGTAATATACCCCGGGGGAGCGTACTATCTGTGATACGATAACGCGTTCGGCGCCGTTTATAATAAAGGTACCGCTTTCGGTCATTATGGGGAAATCCCCCATATATATTTCCTGTTCCTTGACTTCCTCGGTAACTTTATTGGTAAGCCTGACTCTGACTTTAAAGGGCACCGCATAATTTACGTCCCTTTCCTTGCATTCCATAATGGTATATTTGGGAGCGCTGTTTAAATTATAACCGACAAAATCTATAACCAGATTGCCGGAATAATCCGTCATCGGGGAAAAATCGTCGAGCACCTCCTTCACTCCGTGTTCCACAAAATCACGGAACGATTTTTTCTGAACCTCAATGAGGTTCGGCATTTCAATAACTTCCTCGTTTTTTGAGAAGGATTTTCTTTCGCGGGTGCCGAGATAGCAGGTTTTGACCATTTACCGTTCACTCCTTTAACCGCCCTGATTGCTAATTTTTTGTAAACTTTTTTCACTTTCCAAATTAAAACAATTCAAAAAAAGCTCCACTACGGGCAATTTAGTGCAGTTTATTATAATATCACCATTTTGGCTCTTTGTCAAGACTTTTTTTTGAATATGCCAAATAAAAAACAAAACCAAAATAAAGCGTCCGAGGTTGACAAACTATAATACGGAGACTATAATTGATGCAATAGTAATACTAACAATACAAACGGAGGTTAATTATGGCAAAAACAGTTTGCGGCTGGGATATATTAATCCCTTTTATAACCGACGCGTTTGTCGGCGCGGGAGTGCCGAGAAAAGACGCGGAAATATGCACGGACGTGCTTCTCGAATCCGACAGAAGAGGAATCGAAAGCCACGGGGTCAACCGTTTCAAGCCGATCTATATCGACCGGATAAAGGCAGGTATACAGAATCCCGTTACAAATTTTGAGATACTGCGCGAAACCGCCACCACGGCGGTCGTCGACGGACACGACGGCATGGGACAGGTGATAGGCTACAAATCCATGGAAATGGCTATAGCGAAAGCAAAAAAATACGGCATGGGAATGGTGGCGGTGAGAAATTCCTGCCATTACGGGATAGCGGGCTATTACGCGACAATGGCGACAAAGGAAGGCATGATAGGCATGACCGGCACCAACGCGAGACCGTCTATCGCCCCGACCTTCGGCGTGGAAAACATGCTCGGTACCAACCCTCTGACAATAGGACTGCCTACCGACGAACCCTATCCCTTCGTGATTGACTGCGCCACATCCATTACGCAGCGCGGCAAAATAGAGTATTTCGCACGCATGGGCATGGACACCCCGTCCGGAATGGTTATAGGCCGCAACGGCGAACCGCTTACCGACTCTGTCGCCATTCTCGATCAGCTCAACACCGGCGAGGCGGCTCTGGCTCCTCTCGGCGGAATAGGCGAGGAGCTGGCGGGCTACAAGGGCTACGGCTACGCGACGGTGATCGAGATACTTTCCGCGGCGCTTCAGCAGGGCTGCTTCCTGACCATGCTCACCGGGAAAAAGGACGGCAAGCTCGTACCGTATCATCTCGGGCATTTCTTCATCGCCATAGACACCAACGCATTTATGGGCGAGGAGGAATTCAAAAAAACCGCGGGTGATATTCTACGTCAGCTCAGAGCATCAACCAAAGCGCCCGGTCACGACAGAATATACACCGCCGGCGAAAAGGAATGGGATGTCTGGCAATCAAGAAAGGATTCCGGAGTGCCGATAAACGAAGCGGTACAGAAGGAAATGTCGTCCGTCCGCGACGAGCTTAAGCTCGGTTATGTGTTCCCCTGGGAAAAATAGATAAACACAATAACCCCCGGCTTATACTGAACTAACCCTAAAAAAAGATGCGTTTTATATAATAAACCGCATGAAGAATAAAAAGGGGTACAGATCATACAAGCCGGGGACGCTTGTTTTTATTAATTATATTAATTAGTTGACATCTTAATTTAAATATAGTACAATTATTTTAATTAAGACATAATGCTCCATACTTAATTAAAGTAAATGTTAATTACGATTAGACAAAATATACGAATATTTGTTTATTGAATATTGTTGTTATTAAAATACATATAATAAAGGTGATATTATGATAACCAGGGCAGGTACGTTTGTGAATACATTAAACGGATATTCGGCTTTTATACCAAAACCACTACCCCCTGAGCCTTCTATAAAAATAGATAAAGAAATGTACGAATTGTTGTCATCTGCTGACAGAAAACTTGGCAGATTGGATGGAATTACAGAAATATTACCTAATCCTGATTTGTTCGTAGCAATGTATGTTAAAAAAGAAGCATTATTAAGTTCACAAATAGAAGGAACACAAGCGTCATTAATTGATGTTATTAATGCGGAATCGAACGAAAGCGGAATAATAGATAACACAGATATAAGCGAAATAGTAAATTACATTTCCGCCATGAAATACGGCCTTGCACGACTTAAAACATTACCTCTTAGCTTACGTCTTATAAAAGAAATTCACGGAATCCTATTAAAAGATGTCAGGGGAAGCGAACGCTCACCGGGTGAATTTAGAAATTCGCAAAACTGGATAGGTCCTGCAGGATGCACATTAAAAAACGCCTCTTTTATACCTCCGACCGTTTCAGAAATGAATATTGCAATGGCCGATCTTGAAAATTTTATTCATGATAATAAAAGCTGCTTACCTCCTCTTATTAAAATAGCATTAATTCACGCGCAATTTGAAACAATACATCCTTTTCTTGACGGCAATGGGAGGATGGGACGCCTTCTTATCGCATTCTGGCTATGTGAACAGGAAATACTTCATCAGCCTTTATTATATCTTAGTTATTATTTTAAACAAAATCGTACGGAATATTATGACAGATTAACTGCAATCAGAAAGCAGGGAACATGGGAGCAATGGGTTCGTTTTTTCTTGCAAGGAATAATAGAAATATCTGATGAATCCGTAAAATCTGCAAAAAATATAATTGCTATAAAAACACAATGTCATGATAAAATACTCAGTATTGACGGCGGAAACAGTTCAAATTTAAAACTGCTTGATTATCTTTTTTATCAGCCTGTAGTTACAAGAAAATCCATCTGTAAATATCTCGATATCTCCTATCCGACATCCGGAGTTATCCTTAAAAACTTTGTAGATATGAATATATTAAAGGACATTTCTCCCGGAAAGCAGAGAAATAAAAAATATACTTTTTATGACTATTTACAAATTATGGAAAAGGGAACACATTAGTTTATTAATCAACCCCCGGTCGCAACAAACCGGGGGTTCAAGTTTTTATTAATAAATGTCAGTCTGCTGCGGAATAGACGGAAATTTCGTCTATAAACAGCCAGTTGCGAAGCGATACATATTCGACCTTCACATATCTCGCCGTAATGTTGTCGGCGGCGAATTCCGCGATACTCCAGCCGGCTTCCTCCGGACAGGAAGGACCGTCGAGTGATATGGGATCGGTATAGGTTTCACCGTCGGTCGAAAACGACACACGAACCGTCGTGGTTATAATTGCGCCGCCGCTTCCGCTGTTGAGGGCGCGGGTGACGACCGACATTATTTCCCTTTCTTCCTCAAGGTCGATAATAAACGTCACGTTCGAGCAGTCGGCGAAGCCCGATGCCGCGGAATCCGAATAAGCATCTGACGAAGCGTATACGCCGTCGGTAAGCCTCTTGCCGTCGTCCGGATAGCCGGGATTGCCGTTATAATCCGTGGTATAGGTTTTACCGATACTTACGCATTCGGGAACTGAAGCTTTTACGGTTTGAGCATCCGAAGTAGCCGATTCACCCGAAAAAGCATATGCTTTCGCGGTATATGAATAGGTTCCGCTTTCGGGCACCGATTTGTCCGAAACGATGAAGGTCAGGGTTTCGTTTCCGTACTCGTTTTCCTCCGTATATGCGGTTGCGGCAAGCTCGTCGCCGCGGTAAAATTCCACGCGTCTGATACCGTATTTACAATTTTCAAACACCGCCTCAAGCTTTACCCCTGTTGATATGGGAGAGCAGGTCAGGGATACGGGCACGGGAGTTAAATCCTCGCCGTAATAATCCACAGCTCCTGTTTCGTAATATTTCACATAATCGTTATGGAACTGATTCATACCGCAAATATCCGGTGCGTAATAATGCGAATAGGCGAAGGATATAAAGCCGTCCACATACTGCGACGCTTTTTCAAGCTGTAATACATAGCGGGTTATTGGCGCGGTTGTCCAGTTATCCTGGATAAAATCCTCCGGATTGCCCCAGAACGCAAGATTTTCGTAATTATCGATCACCTTTTTCAGCTCAGAGTAAAAATCGGTGAAATTGTCGATTTTAGCAAGTCCGCTGCCGACGCAGTCCTGCGGGCAGAAGATGTCTCCCTTCCTGAAATTGATACCGGAAAATATCCTGTCCCAAGCCGCGGCGGTGTCCGCCGCGTTGGAGCACGGCTCAAAGTCGCAGAAATACGGCGAAATGAGGAAGGGCATATCCGGGTCGATTTCCGTGTACCCTTCAAGTATGGAATTGAGAATCTCCGAAGCATAGGTATACCAATCGTCGGTCCAGCAGGAAAAATAATTAGAAAACTCAGGTGCGAAATACCAGCCGTAGAAGGTATCTGAGTATTCCTCCCTGTACAAGTCGTACATTTCCTGAGATATGGCGAGCGTGTCCGCCACAAAGCCGTCGCGCTGCTGCTTATTTCCAACACCCCAGGCATTGCCCCAGCCGTCCATATTTATCGGGGTTATATAAGCTTTTATCCCATGGGAACGGCATTGCTCGAGCATTCTTTCTGTAATTTCGGCATGCGAGGTATCATAAGTATCGGCTTTGCGTGAAGCGGCATATTCGGAAGGATAATAAACTGTGGAAAAGCTGCCGTCTACGGTAAGCTGCGCCGATGTGAACAATACAAGATATTCTATTCCCGCTTCCTCAAGGTAATCGAAATGCTTGTCGAGCTGTGCGTCCGTATAATTGAGAAAGGGACCGTATTGAATAAACGAGCCGTTTATATAAGGCCAATTTTTAACGACATCCTCGCCGCTCGTTTCATCGCTTGAGTCGTCGGAGGATTCGTCGGATACATCTTCTTGGGATGAAAGGTTTTCGGTTGAGGCTTCATCGCCCGAACCGCTTTTACTTGTTTCCTCATTACCGTTACCGCAAGCGCATAAAAGCCCCAATGTGATAACGACGGACAGAAAAAGTACCAATATTTTCTTAATGCTATTCATATACAGTCTTCCTTTCGATAATATTATTTGCCAAACACATTTTACCACAAAATAAACAGTAAGTCAAGACAGAGCATCGGGATAAAAAAGAACTGCCGGCTATTGCCAAGCAGCTCATTTATCAATTGTTTTATAAATAAAAGAAGAAAACCAGAATAGCTGTACCTATCTTCTTAACGGTTAACGGAATTTTACCAGTTTTATCTTGTGTTGTCAACACAAAGTATGAACATACTGCTCTTTTCTCTGTTTTATACAATATATCGAGTCGTATACAAGATTATTTTGCACATAATTTACAAATAAGACATATCATATAAACATTTACAGCTTTATTTACCGTAAATAATATTAATAATATCAAGGAATTCCTCTGCTCCGGAGGCTGTGTTAAGCCTGTTCCGCAATGCGGCCGATCCGTGCATGCCCTTTGTATACCATGCCAATTGCTTTCTGAGCGGCAGCAGACCGCTTTCCCCGTATATTGTCTGAAGCTCTATATGACGCCTGACAACATCACCGGTTTCCTTTAATGTCGGAGGAGAATATCCCTTCCCTTCCATCGCCGCGACTATTTCTCCAAACAGCCAGGGATTACCCAAGCAGCCTCTGGCGACCATAACGCCGTCGCAACCCGTTTCAATCAGCATTGAAAGCGCGTCCGCGGCGGAATATATGTCGCCGTTTCCCACCACTGGTATGGAAACGGAGTTTTTAACCTTTTTAATTATATAGCGGTCGGCTTTTCCGGAATACATCATGTCCCTGGTTCTGCCGTGAACAAATACAGCCGAGGCTCCCGCTTCCTCGCAGTATTTAGCCACCTCCTCGGCGTTGATGTGTTCCTTGTCAAAGCCCGCGCGTATTTTTACGGTTACGGGGATATTCACCGCGTTTTTTACGGCCTTTACAATCTCGCCGCATTTAAAGGGATTTTTCATAAGTGCCGAGCCGTCCCCGGAGGAAACCACCTTCTTAACCGGACAGCCCATATTAATGTCAAAAAAATCCGGGGCATAGTTCATCAGCTTTTCCGACGCGGAAGCCATAAAATAGGGTTCCGAGCCGAATATCTGTATACCGGCGGGGCGTTTGTCGCGTTCAAGCGTCGCAAGAATTGCGGTTTTTTTATCGCCGTAGCATACCGCTTTGGCGGAAACCATTTCGCTTACCACGCATTCCGCGCCTTGTGAAGCGCAGATTTCCCTGAAGGGATAATCCGTAACGCCCGCCATCGGGGCGAGGAATATTCCGTTTTTAATTGTTAAATCGGATATTTTCATGTCAGTTAAGTATGTTCCGTTTCAAATTATTTAAATAAAGCTTCTCTGATTCTTCGTTGACAGCGGCATATTCGTTTTCATCAAGCAGCCCTTTGTCGATAATTACATCCGCGCAGGCGCGTGTCTGTTCGATAAGCGGCAGATCCGCTATACTCGCTACCTTGAATTTAATTTCCCCCGACTGTCTTTCGCCGAAGAAATCACCGGGGCCGCGGAGCTTTAGGTCTGTTTCGGCAATTATGAAACCGTCGTCGATTCGGCACATGGTATCGAGTCTTTCACGGGACTTTTTAGATTCCCTGTCATAAATAAGCACGCAGTAGGACTTATCGCTTCCTCTGCCTATCCTGCCTCTGAGCTGATGAAGCGTGGAAAGGCCGAAGCGTTCGGAATTTTCGATCACCATCACCGTGGCGTTGGGGACGTCCACTCCCACCTCCACCACTGTGGTGGAAACAAGTATTTTTATCTTTCCGGATTTAAAATCCGCCATTATA
>JAQVQF010000112.1 GCA_028701715.1 Eubacteriales bacterium
CAAGGTTTTCGGACGCAGCGTTTTTTCGCTATCCGAATCCTCCGGCATATAATCGCCGCCGGTTATGCGTGATTCAAAATCATATTCGGCGCCCTCCGACGGAATGCTTTGATTTATCGGCATGTTTAGTCCTTTCTTTAGAATCTGTTAAGCTTCTTGAACGCCGCGGTTATGATTTCCTCAAGCGGCATGCTCGGGTCTATACCCTTAAGGGCCGTCATTGCTTCCGCCTTGGTATAGCCGAGCACCGTCAGCGCGTTTACGGCGTCGGTTATTCCGCCTGCGGGTGAATCCTCCCCGCCTTCCTCAAGGTCGAGCTTGCCCTTAAGCTCGATAATCACCTTCTGCGCGGTTTTCAACCCGACTCCGTTGGCCTTTGATATGGCCTTGGCGTCGCCTGTCGAAACCGCGAAAGCCAGCTTTTCCGGTGAAAATACCGAAAGAATGGATACCGCCGCTTTCGGACCGACGCCCGAAACCGAAATAAGCTTTACAAAGCAGCCCTGCTCTTCTTCCGTGTCAAAGCCGTAAAGCTCCTTCGCATCCTCGCGGACATTCAGGTATGTATACAGCAGAATTTCTTTTTCAAAAAACGATGCCAGCTTCGCCCGGGTGTTATGGGTGATAAAAAGCTTGTATCCCACTCCGTACGCCTCTATAACCGCGTAATCGCCGTTCAGCCTTGTCAGTTTTCCCTTTATGTAGTAATACATATATTCCTTCCGCCTTCGTTTAACCGAAATTATGCATTTTAAAATTGCCGTGGCAGATAGCTATCGCAAGGGCGTCGGCGGTGTCGTCGGGCTTGGGGTCTTCCTTCAGCTTTAAAATAAGCTTTGTCATATAAATAACCTGATGCTTTTCCGCCCTGCCGTAGCCTACCACCGACTGCTTGACCTGCAGCGGGGTATATTCGTAAATATCCACGCCCTGCCTTTTTGCCGCAAGCAGTATCGCTCCCCTTGCCTGCGCCACATCCAACGCGGTCTTGGCGTTGGTATTGAAAAACAGCTCCTCCACCGCCATGCAATCGGGCTTGTGACGCTTTATAATGTCGGTGAGCTTGTCATATATCTGATTCAACCTGTCCTCAAGCAGCTGGCGGGGCTTCGTTATGATCGCGCCGTATTCGACCGCCCGGTACATTCCGTTGTCCGCTTCTATAATTCCGACTCCCACAGTGGCGATACCGGGATCCACGCCGATTATCAGCATGGCTGCCTCCTTTTTATTAAACGCCAAGCAATCGGCGGATAATAATGACATTTTAACATCTTATGATAACATACAATATTGATTCAGTCAATAAACGAATATGAAATTTTTCTGAATTTCGGGAATTTAATAAATTCTGAGATTCTATTAATTTTTGAAATTTTATAAATTTCGCAAATACTATTGCAAAAAATCAAAAAGCGTATTATTATATTGCGTGAAGCTTACCGGGAATAAATTAATTATCCCGGTTTGATTACCCGTGAAAGGCATGGTTATATTTATGATAATCGACAGAGTGAAAGAAATACTCGCAAAGCAGCTGAGGCTTGAAATTAATACGATAAGGGATGAAAGCAGTCTTGTGGAGGATTTGGGAGCCGATTCCATAGATCTTGTCGAAATGCTGATGATAATAGAGGAAACTTTAGGCATCAACGTTCCCGACGAAGACGCCATAAATCTTAAAACCGTCCGCGATGTTGCCGATTATATTGAATCTCATTCATAATTATCCGATAATACGATAATACGATAATACGATAATACGATAATACGATAATACGATAATACGACATACGACAATACCTCTTGTTATAATCGTTGGCACGCTTAAAGCTTAAAGCTAAATGCTAAAACGTTAAACAAGAGTTATTTTTTATATATGTTACAAATCAATACAATTTTACTTTTACCGTATGAATAAATACATTTCAAGGCTAAATTAACAATAAGTTCCTTGACATTAACGCCGCAATATAGTAAAATATTATAATTTCTTGTTAAAATTAAGGTTAAGGAGGCGGGATTATGGAAGAAACGTTACGAAGGCTGAACAGAGAAAGGCTTATATGCCTTGCCTATCTGGCGGTTGCTGTCGTTTTGGCATGCCTTGCGGCGGTAAGCTTGTTTTTCGCCGTCAGCCCGTCGGTTCATATCGGTTTTACGATACCGTTTATTTTCTTTGCCGTCTTTACGGCGTCCCTTGTCTATGCGATAAAGTCAAATAAAAAAATACATACGGCATATGAAACGGATTTCCGGGAAAGCGCAAAGCGTATATCGATGAAAGATAAATTTCCGGAATGCGAATACGGCGGCGAATACCTCACTGCAGCCGATCTTGCGGCGGCGGAAATCATATCGTTTGATGAAAAAGCCGTTTTTACGGAAAGCTTCCGCGCAATTTACGAGGACATTCCCTTTTCGACAGCTTATTTTAAAACAGAAAAGGATTTTAACGGATTGTTTTTTGTGTTTACCTATGACGCCGAATTCCGTAAAAATGCACGGGTGCGGCAGAGAGGCTTTTACAACGCCGCCAAAGCAGTTAATTCATCAACCGACACGCCTTACGTTAAATATAAAACCGGCAATATTCTATTTGATTATGCTTTCAACGCGATGGCGGCATCATCCGCCGAGGGAAAAACGGTTCTCACGGAGCCGGTTCTCCAGCCGTTTTTAAAAATAAGAGAAAACACTGCGGCTAAACTTTCGGCTTCGTTTATCGGCGACAGGCTTTATCTTATCCTTCAAAACCCCAAAAGAGACTGCCGTATTCCGCTGTTATTTAATATCAGAAAAGAAAAGCTGATAAACGAAACGCTTTCGGAAACACAGCTTGCGGTTTCGCTTGCCGCCGACCTTAAACTTGAAAAAAGGATTTGGAAAAAACATGGCTCTGCTTAAAAAGCTGACTCCCGCTCAGACGATACTTATCGGCTTTTTTGCCGTTATATTTATAGGCGGGTTACTGCTTACTCTGCCCATAGCCTCGGCAAACGGTTCGTTTACCGAACCCATAGACGCGTTTTTTACCTCTGTTTCCGCCACCTGCGTCACAGGCCTTGTAACGCTCGATACGGGTACATATTGGAGCGTTTTCGGAAAAGCCGTGATTCTGATACTCATACAGGTGGGCGGCATGGGCGTTATGTCTATGTCGTTTATGGTTTCGATAATCATGAAACGCCGCGTCACTCCGCGTGAACGCCTTATCTTCGTTCAATCGATGAATCTCCCCGATTACAGTAAGGTGATGCGATTTTTCAAGGATATGATGCTATTTACGTTTATATTTGAAGGCGCGGGCGCGATATTGCTTTCTTTAAGATTTATTCCGCAGTTTGGATTTTGGGAAGGGCTGGGGAAAAGCGTATTTCACTCGATTTCCGCTTTTTGCAATGCAGGCTTTGATATTTTCGGTAATTTTCAAAGCCTTACCGGCTACGCATCCGACAGCTATATAAATTTGGTGATAGCGTTGCTTATTATTTTCGGCGGTCTTGGCTTTGTGGTCTGGGAAAATCTTTACAGAAAAGCGCGTTACGGTGAAACCCTTTCGCCCTATACAAAAGTTGTGCTTGTCACCACGGGCGTTCTTTTGATAGGAGGAGCCGTTTTGATACTGGTGTCCGAATGGAGCAACGCAGGTACAATAGGCGCTTCAAGCTTTCCCCAAAAGCTGCAGGAATCCTTTTTCCAGTCCGTGACCTTCCGTACCGCCGGCTTCAATACCATAGACCAGGGTGCGCTTACCGGAATGTCTAAGTTTATTGGAATGATACTGATGTTTATAGGCGGTTCTTCGGCATCGACCGCCGGCGGTATCAAGACGGTAACCTTCGCGTTGCTTTTTGTCGGCGTACTGAGTATCGCGCGCGGCAGGAAAGAGATAACCATTTACGGCAGACGGGTGGAAAATTCCGCTTTGCTGCGCGCTTTGTCCCTTGCCGGAATAGCGCTAACTTCCATTGTCATCGGGTCGCTGCTGCTCGGCTTGACTCAAAGCGCTCCGTTTTTAGATGTGTTGTTTGAGACCTTTTCCGCCTTCGGCACCGTGGGGCTCAGCACAGGAATAACCTCAACGCTTAATGTATTCGGTAAGCTGATAATAATGCTTTTAATGTATTTCGGGAGAGTGGGCATACTGACGGTAACATATTCGATATTGATAGGATTAAACAAAAACAAGCAAACGATAAAATATCCCAAAACCAATTTCCTAATAGGATAACGATATTCAATTTGAAAGCGAAAGTGGAAAGGAATGGTACAGGTTAATGACAAGATCATTTTGTATAATAGGACTGGGCAGTTTCGGCAGCAATTTAGCGCTGACGCTTATGAAAAACCGAAGCCAGGTGTTGGTCATAGATAATAACGAGGACAAAGTGGATGCGCTGGCTGACCGCGTCACCAACGCGGTCTGCGGGGATCCCACCAACGAATCGGTGCTGCGCGCCGCGGGTGTTACCTCATACGACTGCTGCGTGGTATGCCTCAGCGACAGTATGGAAAACGCCACTCTGGTCACGCTGATGCTGAAGGAAATGGGAATAAAAAAGGTAGTCGCCAGAGCGTCAAGCGATCTGCACAAGAAGGTGCTGCTGAAGGTGGGGGCGGATATGGTGGTTTTTCCGGAACAGGATATGGGTAAAAAGCTTGCAAGCAACCTGACCAAAACCGATGTTTTCGAATATATCAACCTTTCCGACAAGTTTTCCATAATGGAGCTTAAAGCACCGAAAAAATGGATCGGCAAACCCATAACGGAGCTTAACATACGCCAGAAATACGGAGTAAACGTCATTGCGATGAAGGATCAGGACGACAACCTGATAATATTCACCGACCCCAACAAGCCCATTAAGGAAGGGCAGGTAATGGTTATTATAGGCAGCAATTCCGACCTTGCCCGCATTGTTTGAGCGTTTTATAAAAAGATTAATCTTCCTTTTCCTATTTACATTTTCATAAATTTATGTATAATTAGAGCGTATATTTATAAAAATAATTAAATAAAAGGACGGACACAAGATGAAGTATATAGTCAACGGAAAGCTTATACTCAAGGACAGGATTGTATGCGGCAAGGCAATTGCCTACGACGGTAAAATCCAAAACATTATCGATACGGACAAGGTTCCGGCGGACGCGGAAATTATTGACGCAAAGGGCAACTATGTCGCCCCCGGACTTATCGACATCCACATTCACGGCTATCTCGGCTGTGATGTATGCGACGCCAAAACCGAAGGTATCAGAACGATAGCCGGCGGACTGGTCAAGAACGGCGTCACCGGATTCCTCGCCACCACCATGACCGTATCGATGGAAGTGATACAGAAATCCGTCGACTCCGTAAGGGCGGTAATGGAAGAATCCAAGACCTGGAACGGCTCGACGGTGCTCGGCGTTCACGCGGAGGGCCCGTTTATCAACAAGAAAAAGAAAGGCGCTCAGGAGGAGGCCTTCATACTCAAACCCGACGCGAATTTTGTCATTAAAAACGCCGATGTCGTAAAATACATCACTCTCGCGCCCGAAATGGACGAAGGTTTCTCCGCGATACGCGAGATAGTTTCGGAAACAGACACGGTCGTTTCTGTCGGCCATACCGACGCGAATTACGAAACCGCAAGCGCCTCGGTTGACGCGGGCGTAAAATCCTCCACTCATCTTTTCAACGCCATGACCGCTCTCAATCACCGCAATCCCGGTGTTGTCGGCGCCGCGCTCACACGCGATATATATACCGAGCTTATAGTGGATACATATCATGTTGACAAGGCTCTGTTTTCGATGGTGGCGAAGCTCAAGGGCGATAAGCTGGTGTTCATCACCGACTGTCTCCCGGCGGGCGGACTTCCCGAAGGACAGTACACCCTGGGCAATCAAAAGGTATTTTATTATGATAATCTATGTAAGCTTGAGGACGGCACCATCGCAGGCAGCGTGCTGAAGCTCAACAAAGGCGTATTGAACGTGTTTGAAAGCACCGACCTCCCTTTATGGCAGTGCGTAAGATGCGCCACACTCAATCCCGCGACTCTTTTGGGCATCGCCGATAAAAAAGGCTCGCTTGAAATCGGCAAGGACGCGGACATTATAATAGCAAACGAAAAATTCGACATATTGAAGACAATCATAGGAGGAACATTAAGATATGAAGCTTAAGGTCGAATCAACGCTCGACAAGCAGTTTATGCCATTATCCCTTATTTGCCGTGAATTCAGGGAAGGTACGAAAGACGACGGTCAGGACATAGTTATCGGTATCGAAAGAAACAACGGACATGTTTCCGCTTATAGAACGAGAATATATAAGGATGCCGCGGGAAAGGACGAGCTTAATTTCCGCTTTATCGAAAGAATCGTAAAAGCCCTCCTGTGGGTCAGGGGCGGCTATAAGATAATCATCGCCGGTTCTCCGGTCGTCGGAGAAAAAATTAAAAAAGCCTATGAAAAAGGCAATCTCCGCGGCTTCGACAATACCTTCATGGCACGGGTTTACGAACGACCCTTCGAGGTGGTAGTGACCGATCTCGCACACGCGCCCGTCACGCACGAATCGGCTTCTCCCGTCGGACGTCATCTCGACGGCTGCCGCATAGGCTTTGACGCGGGCGGAAGCGACAGAAAGGTTTCGGCCGTGGTAAACGGCGAATCCGTGTACTCGGAGGAAGTAGTGTGGTTCCCCAAGACCAGCTCCGATCCGGAATATCATTATCAGGGCATACTCGACGCGATGAAGACCGCCGCAAGCCATATGCCGCGCGTGGACGCCATAGGCGTATCGTCGGCGGGCGTTTATGTGGACAACAGAATAATGATAGCTTCCCTGTTTTTAAAGGTTTCCGACGCGGATTTTGAAAAACGCGTCAAGAGCATGTATATCGACGTCGCCAAGGAGCTCGGCAAAGAGCTCGGAAAGGATATACCCATTGAGGTCGCCAACGACGGCGACGTCACCGCGCTTGCCGGTGCGATGGATTTAAACGACAACAATGTGCTGGGCGTGGCGATGGGAACATCCGAAGCGGGCGGCTATGTGGACGAAATAGGGAATATAACCGGCTGGCTCAACGAGCTCGCCTTCGTACCCGTCGATTTTTGTGAAAACGCCATGGCGGACGAATGGTCGGGTGACTACGGCTGCGGAGTGAAATATTTCTCGCAGGACGGCGTTATAAAGCTGGCCCCTCTTGCCGGCATTGACATTGACGAATCCCTTTCGCCCGCAGAAAAGCTCAAGATTGTTCAGAAGCTGATGAGCGAGGGCGACGAAAGAGCGAAAAAGATATATGAAAACATCGGCGTTTATTTCGGCTACGCGATACCCTTCTACGCCGAATTCTACGATATTAAGCATGTCCTTATAATGGGACGCGTCACCAGCGGAGAGGGCGGCGTACTGCTGCTCGGCAAGGCGCAGGAGGTACTCGATAAAGAGTTCCCGGAGCTTGCCGCAAAGCTTAAGCTGCACATACCCGACGAATCCTCCCGCAGGGTCGGTCAGTCGGTGGCCGCCGCGAGTTTACCCGAAATAAAATAACGCCAAAATAAAAGAACCTTTCATCAGGTTCTTTTTTCTTGTCGGCGAATAATTATCAGTTTTATATAATATACAATGGGAATTATGATAAGGACTATTGAAGTAATCTGTGCAGGGGAAAGATATATACCCGTTGATCCGCGGTCGTCACCGCGTAAAAATTCTATGAAAAATCTGAAAACGGGATATAATATCAGATAATTCATAAAACGGTGCTTCTTCAACACCCAAAACAACAATGCAGCGATACAGGCGAGCGCCAAGGCTTCGTAAAGCTGGGTAGGGAAAACCTT
>JAQVQF010000113.1 GCA_028701715.1 Eubacteriales bacterium
CTGTGTTACAATTTGGATTGTCCATAGCGATGATCCTTTCAGAATTGGTGTGTAGTAACTCAATTCTATCATAGAATCTTCGCTGTGGATACTTTTTTCTATTGCAATTTCATTTTACAATCTTCTAATATTTTTAGTTCTACTAAAAATATTAAATAGTTTATGCGTTGTAAACCGTGGAAGCGGTATCGCCGCCCTCGCCCGTCCAGTTGGTGTGGAAGAATTCCCCTCTCTGTCGGTCGGTTCTTTCGTAGGTATGCGCGCCGAAATAGTCGCGCTGCGCCTGAAGCAGGTTCGCCGGCAATCTGCCGCAGCGGTAGCCGTCGTACCACGAAAGCGCGGACGCGAACGCCGGAGCGGGAACCCCCGCCGTCACCGCCGCCGAAACCGTCTGCCTCCATCCGGAAACGAGGGATTTTATCTTGTCGGTAAAATACGAATCGAGCAGCAGGTTGGAAAGGTCGGGATTTTTATCATAGGCTTCCTTTATTTTACCGAGGAAAATCGAGCGTATTATACAGCCGCCGCGCCACATAAGCGCGATTGAGCCGTAATTGAGATTCCAGCCGTAGGTTTTCGCCGCCGTACGCATGAGCATATAGCCCTGCGCGTAGGATATTATCTTTGAGGCAAGCAGCGCCTGCCTGATGTTTTCCACGGCCTTTTCCTTTTCTGATACCGTAAGGGCAGGCTTTCTGATTTCACCGCCCAGCACCGACGAAGCGTTAACTCTCTCGTCCTTCATGGCGGAAAGACAGCGCGCGAACACCGCTTCGCCGATAAGCGTAAGCGGAACTCCCTCGTCCAGCGCGGTGACAGAGGTCCATTTTCCGGTGCCCTTCTGCCCTGCGGTGTCGAGAATTTTTTCCACAAGCGGGCTGCCGTCGGTGTCCTTATACGCAAGTATGTCGCGGGTTATTTCTATAAGATAGCTTTCAAGCTCTCCTTTGTTCCATTTCTCGAAAATGCCGTGTGTTTCGTCGGCGCTAAGTCCTAACATATCCTTCATAAGCTGATATGCTTCGCAGATAAGCTGCATATCGCCGTATTCGATTCCGTTGTGAACCATCTTGACGAAATGTCCGGCTCCGTCCTCGCCCACCCAGTCGCAGCATGGTGTCCCGTCCGCTACCTTGGCGCATATTGGCTGGAATATGGGCTTTACAAACTGCCAGGCAGCCTTTGAACCGCCCGGCATCATTGAAGGTCCCTTCAGAGCGCCCTCCTCGCCGCCGGAAACGCCCGTGCCGATGTATAAAAATCCCTTTGACTCAAGGTAACGGGTTCTCCTTGCCGTATCGGGAAAATGGGAATTACCGCCGTCGATTATTATATCTCCCTGCTCGAGCAAGGGCAGAAGCTGTTCTATCATATTATCGACCGCCTGCCCCGCTTTTATCATAAGCATGATACGGCGGGGTTTTTCAAGGGACGAAACCAGCTCCTCAAGCGAATATGCGCCGGCTATGTTTTTGCCCTTCGCCCTGCCGCTTAAGAAATCGGTCACCTTGGATACTGTGCGGTTGTAAACGGAAACCGTAAAGCCCTTGCTTTCCATATTCATAACCAGATTTTCGCCCATTACGGCAAGCCCTATAAGTCCTATGTCAGATTTTTTCATATCAGTTTTTCCCTCTGTTCTTTAAATGCATATATATATCCGTATCGTTCCATATGAAGCTTTTTCATGTTTTCAAGCACCGAATAGGGTATTTCAAGACTGCCCAATCCTTTTCCGACGGCTATCTGCGGCTTGAACGACCCGTGAAAATCTGTTCCGCCGGAAATGATAAGTCCAAGCTTCGCGGCGAGCGCGCGGTAATCGCGCTCCATTTCGGGGGTATAATAGGTGTAATAACCTTCCACGCCCGCAAGTCCCGCGTCCTTCAGTCTGCTTAAAAATTCCTCAAGCATGGGCAGAGGCTTTCTCGTAAGATGAAGATGTGCGCAAAACGCCAGTCCGCCCGCTCCGTTAATCAGCTCCACCGCTTCTGTGTCGGTGAAAGCCTGCTTGCCCGAATATGCCACCCTGCCGTTATCGAGGTATTTGTCGAAAGCTTCCTTAACGGTGGTAACGTATCCCTTTTGAACCATAATTTTGGCGAAATGCGCCCGGCAGAGTATATCGCTGTCGGCGACAGCCTCCACTTCCTCCATGGTGACGGGGAAACCCGCGGCGTTGAGCTTTTCGCAGGTCTCGACCTCTCTTTCATAACGCACCTGCTTGGCGTACTCGAGCCTTTCAAGCAGCTTTTTATTATTGATGTCGATAAAATATCCCAATATATGGGTCTCGGTATCGGAAATCGCCGAAAGCTCTACGGCGGGTATCACCTCGATGCCGATTTTTAATCCCTCGTCCACGGCTTCGCCTACTCCGGAAACACAATCGTGGTCGGAAAGCGCTATGGCGGTAAGTCCCGCCTCTTTGGCGTGCCTGACCAGCTCGCGCGGCTTCATCGAGCCGTCAGAGCAGGCGGAATGGGTGTGAAGATCGATTATTTTCAATATTTTTTCTCCTTAGCTGTTTATCCATCCGTTGAATATATCGGAAATGTTCATCCCGAACAGGCTTCCCAGCGAAACGGCCTTTCTCTTCATAAGCTCAATATCGGATGAGGAACCGTGCTCCGCAACATATTCGCTCAACGCTTTAATTAACGTTTCTCTGTCGTCGCTGTGTATGTATTGCCCGACGCCGAGCGGATCGTTATTTAACTCATTATCCGAATAAACCGTATTTTCCACTATCTGCGCGAATAGCTTTGAATCCATGAAGGTAATTACAAGCTCCTCCCCGGACGGAATGTCCCCGCCGAATAAGACGCTCTCTCCGTCGCCTGCCGCCGTCTGCGCTATCGAATAGATGTAGCGGACACATTTGGATTCAACCGCGGCTTCTTGCGCAGTCAAATCAGAAGCGAGAGCGAGACGGTAAAGATACGAGGATATCATGTCCGCCAGTTTCTGAGAATTTTTACTGTCGATTCCGTAGCTTTCGAAAAGCTCCGCGGTTATTATCGACGACGCCGCCGATGCCGACGAGGAATTCATATTACCCGCCAGCCATAGGATGGATTCGTCGGCCGAGGAGATTCCTTTTGAAACAGAACGCGTAAAAGATATCGTATTTATTATTGATTCGAAAAGATTTTCATAATTACCATCAGCGTTCAATATCTCCCGTATTGAGTCTTCGGTAAATATTTCCATCGCCCGGACTCCGTCCGATCTTAAAAACGCTTCAATTATAGAGTTAACCTTACTTTTTAATAAAATACTCTGCGAGGCGGTGTCAAGCGCTCTCCCCATGGATGTAAAATCGGCTTCGAGTATATCGTCGTTATTTTTAACCGATTCGGCGAAGCTCAGCATAAGAACCGATGTCCGTTCTACAAGCTCTGCTTCGTTTTCGATTTGATCCTTGTCAAGCCCGGGCAGCTCGCTGTCGTTCAGCTTGAGAGTGTCAAGCTGCTCGCTGTCCACGGCGAGACTGTCGGTGGCGCTTTCAAACGCGGTGTTTACAAGCCCTGCCGTGAGTATACGAAAACGCGGATATGAATATACGGCTGTAATAACTTCCGAAATCAACCCGTTACGACACACAACCTCGGAAATATCCGCATCCCGCGAAAAAATCTCGAATGCCGAATGGTCGGTAAACACACCGAAAAGCTTGGCGGCTTCCTTCAAATCCGCTTTAATGGTTTCCCCGTCGGTTTTTTCCAATATATCAAGCAGCTTACCGATAAGCTCATTGCTTTCTCCGTTGTCGGACAGCTTTATTCCGGCGAATTCAACGTTTTCCTTCCACCTCGCGGCGGCGGAGGACAGCAATTCCCCGGCTATCACGGGTATGATATCGGCTTTTTCCACCGTATCCGCCGCCGACCTAAGCGCCGACGCCTGCTTTTCGCCGTAATCTTTGACAGATTCCGAAAACAGCGGCGCAATATCGGAACAAAAAACGGTAAGAGTATCGATTTCATCGGCAAGGCTGCCTGAAACGCCGTTAACCTTAACCGCGCTCAGCGAATCAAACATAAACCCGCCCGCTCCGCGGGACATAATCAATACGGGATTGGACGCCAGCGGGGAGATATATTTTTCACGCGCATTACGCACGTCCTCGGCAAATTTCTCCTGCTTAAACCCTCCGTTTCCAAGATTTCGGGTTATGTCGTCGGCGACGCCGACAAAGCCCGATAACGGTATATACATAACGACAAGCAACAGCAGCGAGGCAAAAAACGAAACCGCCATACCCCAAACACGGTCGCCCTTCGGTTTGCTTTTCCCTTCCAGCCTTCTGTTTATATTCCTTTCGGGTATTCTTAGAAGCAGTCTGAACAGCAGAAACAGCGGCAAAAACAACGCAATAGCATAGAATGCTCTTGTGGTTTCCTTAAATAATTCCGCTAAGGAAGGCGAGCCTTTGACAATGTCTTCAGGTATAATATCCAAGAGCATATCGGAAGGGGCCGTAATAATCGCGGCAATAATGTATGAAAAGAACTTCGCGAATAAAAGAGCCGGAACTGCGGCGACAATTATTTCCGCCGTTTTTACGATGGATTTGTAGGTTCCTCTCCTATAACCTCGATATACCCATAAACCGATGACGGCAATTCCCGAAAAAGTCAGAAGAAGCGAGGCGATTTTTAATATGCCCATATTTAACCTCTCACGCATCACGCATCACGCATCACGTATCATGTATCACATATATTAAGTATTGGATTTTATACACGACAATGCTGTATTCAATCTGTCAGGCGTCTTTTATGGCATTCCCCGGACAGGCAGGGTTTATCCCTTTTAGGGATCGGTTCCAAATTCAAATATAACATTTGAAACAATTTTAACATTTATAAAAAACGAATTACCTGATTTTTCTGTATTCGGTAAAATAAAAGCCCAGCCCCGGCTCGGTGTCCGTTTCGCCGTCGCTTACCTGCCTTTCGCCCACCGCGACGCATTCCCAGCTTTTATCGTTATCAAGATTGGGTATAAAAACGTCCTTTTCATAGGATTTGTCGAATTTTGTGACATATCCGGTGTCGCACAGGGGTATCAGCTGCCGGTATACCGACGCTCCTCCGATTATAAACACATCATCGGTGTCATATTTTTTAAGCTCCTCATACAGCTCGTCGAGCGAATGAACGACGATCGCTCCTTCCGGATGATAGTCAGGCTCCCAGTTGAGAACTATGTTGGTCCTTTTCGGGAGAGCTTTCCCTCCGGGAAACGTGGCGAGGGTGTTCGAGCCGTACACCACGACTTTATCTCTTGTAAGGCGGCGGAAATTGGCTAAATCCGCTTTTATCCGGGCGAGAAGGTCTCCCCCGTTGCCGATTCCCCATTCCCTGTCAACCGCGACGATAAATTTCATGTATAATACCCTTTCTGTTTTCTCAAACAGCCACTTCGATTTTCCCTATTTTTTCGCCGTGACGGTAATCCGTGACGGTGAAGCTTTCGGGCGTAAAGGCGTAAAAATCCGTCACAGAGCGATCCGGCACCACCTTCGGCGCGGGATACGGCTCACGTTTTATAAGCTCCTCGATTATCGGTATATGACGGTCATATATGTGGCAATCCGCTATCACATGGACAAATTCTCCCGGTTTCAAACCCGAAACCTGCGCGAACATAAGCACAAGCGCCGCGTACTGGGCGACATTCCAGGCGTTTGCCGCCAGCATATCCTGAGAACGCTGATTGAGTATGGCGCAAAGCTTCCCGTCAACCACATTGAAGGTCATCGAATACGCGCAGGGATAAAGCGCCATTTCATGCAGGTCGGCGAAATTATACAGGTTTGTCATTATTCTTCTTGAACATGGGTTGTTTTTTAAATCGTAAAGCACGCGATCGACCATGTCGAACTCGCCTTCCTTATATTTGTGCTTCACCGACATCTGATAGCCGTAGGCTTTGCCTATCGAGCCGTTTTCATCCGCCCAAGCGTCCCAGATATGGCTGCCCAGATCACGTATGTTATTGGATTTCCTCTGCCATATCCACAAAATTTCATCCACCGCGTTGCGCAGCGATATCGGGCGTATGGTGATAAGCGGAAATTCCCTGGAAAGGTCGTACCTGTTCACCACGCCGAATTTCTTTTTTGTAAAGGCAGGGGTGCCGTCCTCCCATTTGGGACGTACCCTTTCGTCGCTCACCCATGAACCGCTTTCAAGTATATCTTTACAGGTGTTTATAAAGGCTGTATCCGCGCTGCTCATATTATGCTTTCCCCCTTGCGATTTCCACCATCGCTTTCGCTCTGCCGAATTCCGCATTGGCGGGATATTCGCAACCGGTGGCGAGAATAAACCCGCTCCCGCCCATTTCGGCTATCTGTGTTTTACAGAGGCTTTCCCATTCATCGTCCGTGCCGAACACGGCGTTGGTGGGCGGCACACAGCCGACAAGCGTTGTTTTATCGCCGTATTTTGCCTTGCATTCACAAAAATTCGCGCAGTCGTCGGGCGGATACAGGAACGAAATCCCGTCGGGCTGCATATACTCTATCTGCGCGTCGAAATATATCTTCTGTCCGCAGTTGTGTATTAATACCTTTTTGCCCTTTTTTCTTATCGTTTCGGCGAGCATGCGGGATTGCTCTCCTTCAGCTTCGCGCCACATATTCTTTGACATTATCGAACCCGAGGCGAAAAGCGTGTCAAGCATGACACCGTCGACTCCCGTATCGCAGACGGCCTCGGTATATTCGGCAAGCGTTTGAGTTACCTCATTGCAAGCGGCGGCGACCTTTTCGGAGCAGTCGTACATATCCATGAACATATCCTGCTGTCCGCGGCACATCGACAAAGTTCCGAGAGGGCCGAAAACAAAGGCGAACACCGGCATTTCGCCGCCTATCTCATTCACGATAAGACGGCAAACCTCGACATAAAACCTCATCCTGTCCGAAGTCTTCCAGTCAACCCTGACTATTTTTCCGTAATCGTCCGTCGTTTTTATTAGCTGATTTGAATAATCGGGATGCGGAGCTTCGTTTTCCGGAAACAACACCCTCTGCCCCCATGCAGAACATTCCACCGAAAGGTCGGTGAGCACCGTCAGACAGTCGAGGTCAAACTGACGCGCAGCTTTTACAAAGGAATCGGCACAGCTTTTTGCGTCGGTCGACCAAACGGGATATGAAACGCCCGTAAGCCTGCGCGTTATCCCGCAAAGCAGCGGCGACACGGGGGTAATGCCCGTGCTTTCATGCTTCAGAGTTTTTTCTATAAGCTCTCTTTTGTTCATATTTTTATAAATCCGACAGCTGCATCGGCAGCGGTCGCGGCGTCCGGAGTATATATATCCGCTCCTATTTCCCTGCAGAAATCCGCGTTGAGCGGCGCTCCGCCTATCATTATCTTAACTTTTTCGCGTATTCCCGCTTTAACTGCCTCGTCCACGACGTTTTTCATCTCATACATTGTGGAGGTCAAAAGCGCCGAACAGCAGATAATGTCGGCGTTTTCGTTTATCGCCTCCTGAACAAACCTTTCGGCGGGGACGCTGACGCCGAGGTCCTTTACCTCAAGCCCCTTGCCTTCCATCATTATTTTTACGAGATTTTTGCCTATATCATGCAAGTCGCCCTTGACCGTTCCTATGATAACCTTGCCTTTTGCTTTCGATCCTTCGGAAGCAAGCTGCGGTTTTAAGAGCGCCGTCGCCCTGTTCATGGCTCTCGCGGCGACCAGAACCTCCGGGACATAAATTTCGTTGTCCCTGAATCTGACGCCTATAACCGACATTGCCGTAAGCAGGCCTTTTTCAAGAATATCCTGTGCATTTTCTCCGTTTTCAAGCGCCTGAGCGGTGAG
>JAQVQF010000114.1 GCA_028701715.1 Eubacteriales bacterium
GCCTTTTCCACATTGTAAGCCCTGACGAGCGGCGACGGGCGGTATTCGGAATAAATGTGTCTTACTTCGTCGGGTATTTCCACATATTCGGTTTTGGAATCCAGCTCCTGACCCACCGCCCCGTCGGTGAACACATGGGTGAGCTCGTCATAGGTCATGGGCTTTCCTGTGCCGGGATTGAGCATGGGAGGAGCGTCTTCCTTCATAACAGATCTGATATTATACCAATATTTCGGTAACTGCTCCTCTGTGAGATATGTGCGGTACGGGATCTTAGCTGTTGCCATTTTCTTTTCCTTCTTTCTTTAATAATATGGTTAATGTTATATATTTGAATACAAAAAAACCCTTGCCCCATATTTTGGGGCAAAGGCCTAAAAGCTTAGTAAACCTCTGCGGTACCACCCAAATTGACACCGTTGCCGGTGCCCGCTCGCGCACATTCATGCGTTACCGCTATCACGGGCGGAACCCGTCAGCCGCTACTGGGATTCCCCTTGCGGGTAATCTTTTCGTCTGCCCTCATAAGTCCATTCGGTCGGCGTTCCCGGCGCGGATCACAGCTCCCCGCACTCTCTGAACAGAAATTTCGCTGACGTACTACTCTTAATCATCGGTTTATAATTTGATTGTTTAATATTGTATAACATATTTCTGTGACGCTGTCAAGAGGTTTTTATAAAAATCCCGCTTTATTCGAGGATATTCGAGGTGATATAATCCACGCCCCAGGAAACAAGCCTTTCGGCGTCCTCTTTTTTGTCCACGGTCCAGCAGTTGACCTCAAATCCCGCGTCATGCATAACCTTGACGTCCTGCTCGTGCAAGCCGCCGAAATATATGTCAAGACTGAGATTGTACTGCTTCATCGCGCCGAACACATTGTCGTTGAATTCGCAGGTGAGCCATTGAATCCTCTGCTTGGGAAGCAACGCTCTCACCTTGATGAGGTTATCGAGCGAGAAGGAGATAAAGGTCACGTTGTCAAGCCAGCCGATATTGCGTATGCGGGTTATCATTTCTGCGAGCGTTTCGGTGTCGTAGCCGCCCTTAAGCTCGAGTACGCAGTGCTTGTCGTATCTTTTACAGGTTTCTATATATTCCTCAAGCGACGGGATACGCATATCCGTTCTTGTCATATTCCCGTTTCTGTCTTTAAGCTGCAGAGCGCGGAGCGTTTTATAGGTGGATTTTTCGGGGTACAGGCAGTCGATGCCCACCCTTTCGGTGTTGTCGTCGTGTAGAATCACAAACTGTCCGTCGGCGGTTTTCCTGACATCGGTTTCGACGCCGTAATAGCTTCTGTTGCCCGCGGCGATGAACGCGGCGTTGGTGTTTTCAAGCTCGATACCGCTCACACCCCTGTGCGCGACCATTTTCGTTATGTTTTTTTCGATCTTTATTGTATTCATTTTGTTCCCTCCGTTAAATGTTTATATAAATTAATTGAAAAGCTTTAACACGGCGTTTTTATAGGCATCCAGTTTTACGGAGATTTCGTTTTTGTTCTTTCCGTTCGTTAAAATATATGCCTTGACCTTCGGTTCGGTTCCCGAAGGACGGATGATCACCGTCGTTCCGTCGGTGGTTTTATAATAAAGCATATCGGTTATCGGCAGTCCCGTACGGGTACATACGTTTGTTTTTAAATCAACGGTTATACCGGCTTTATAATCACCCTTAACGGTAAGCGGCACATTATTGATTTGTTCTATATCGTCGCTGCGCAGGTCGGACATTTTACGCTTCATCGTCTCCATCGGCAGCGCGCCTTTAATCGCCACGGACAAGGTCAGCTCGTCATGATAACCGTATTCGGCGTAAATATCCTCAAGCGCTTCAAAAAGCGTTTTATTAATACTTTTATAGTAGGAAGCGGCTTCCGCGATAAGCAGGGAAGCGGCGACGCCGTCCTTGTCTCTGACATAGCCGCCCGAAAGGAAGCCCTGGCTTTCCTCATAACCGAATATGAAGGTATGCTCGCCCGTTTCGGCGTATTCCTTTATTTTCTCGCCGATATATTTGAAGCCTGTCAGCACCGTCACGGGTTTTACGCCGTTTTTGCGGCATATTTTATCGAACAGCTCGGATGAAACCACACTCCTTATCGCGCAGGCGTTTTCCGGCAGCGTACCCTTCGCCCTCCGCGCTTTGATGATATAATCCACCAAAAGCGCTCCGATCCGATTGCCCGAAAGCGCGGAAAAGGAACCGTCGCGTTCCTTGACGGCGACACCCAGCCTGTCTCCGTCGGGGTCGGTGGCGATGACGACATCCGTGGAAAGCTTGTTTTTCTGTATATAATCGAAAGCCAGCCTGAAGCAGGGCTTGTTTTCCGGATTGGGGGATTCGACGGTGGGGAAATTCCCGTCAGGCTCCGCCTGCTCGGGTACCACGCGGAGGTTGTCGATACCGGCAAGCTTCAGCGTTTCGGGTATAAGCCTGTAGCCCGTGCCGTGAAGGGGCGTATATACCAGCGAGAGTGAATTGCCGTAAGCCCGTATGATTTCGGGATTTATACGGCAGTCAAGCACGTTTTTCAGATATTCGCGGTCTATTTCCTCACCGATTATAGTTACAATACCCGAAGATATTGCTTCGTCAAGCGGCATTTTTTTAATATCGAGGACATCGCTTTCCGCCATCGCCTTTGACACCTCGTCGGCGTGTTCGGGGGGGAGCTGCGCTCCGTCCGACCAGTAGACCTTGTAGCCGTTGTATTCCTTGGGATTATGGGAGGCGGTTATATTTATCCCCGCAATACATCCGAGATAAATCACCGCGAACGAGAGCTCGGGCGTCGGGCGTAACGAATCGAATAAGTATACCTTAATATTATTATAAGCGAGCACCCTTGCCGCGGTTTCGGCAAAGAGCCGTGAATTGTTGCGGCAATCATAGGCTATCGCCACCCCATTGGCCGCGCCGTCCGCGGACAGGACAACCCGTGCCAGACCCTGCGTTGCCTGAGCCACGGTATAACTGTTCATTCCGGCGATTCCGGCGCGCATAATACCGCGTAGTCCCGCCGTGCCGAAAGATAAGGGCGCGGAAAACCGGGAAGCTATTTCGTTTTCACTTCCTTTTATATTATATAATTCTTTCTTTGTCGCTTCATCCGTGTTCGGGGAGGCAAGCCATCTTTCACATTCTTTATTCATTTTCAACAAATTCCTTTTCAAGCGCTTTCGCGAACTGGTCGGGGCAGCTGGTGGCTTTATATCCGCAGCGTATACCCTTCAGATGCCTTATGATTTCGTCGGGCTCCATTCCGTCGCAGAGGGAAGCGATACCCTTAAGGTTGCCGTTGCAGCCGCCCTGAAAGCGTATATTATAGATTTTCCCGTCATCCGCGCGCTCAAAGGTTACGCCGCGGGCGCAGGTGCCGTTGAATCCGTATGTTTTTTCCAAGATAATTTACCTTCCTAAATTTAACGCATATAATGTGTTATTTATATAGATTGTGACAATTATAACACGTTTTTGCGTTTTGTAAACCGTTTATGACGGTATTTCACGAAAAATTTTTCGTTCATAAAATGTTTACATCTGTAAGGAATTATTTTACGAAATCTCTTGACAAGTTCTTTGATTTGTAGTAAACTGACTTTCGCTTGGTGTGCGATGAGGCTGGAGATTGCCGTCTTAAAGGCGGGTAACTTCGGCGGAGTATGTCCGACAATCGGGCGACGGGTCGGCGTTTTTTAAAGGTGTTATTTGAAACACCCGAAAAGATGTTATACCGATTCCGATTATAAAATCATTGAAAAGTCGAGCAAAAGCTTTTGATATAAGGGCTTATGCGGAAGTTTTTCGGTTAGACTTATATGAGGAATTTGTGTTGGAACCCGGCTTCAATTAAAACATCGGTAAATATTTTAAGGAGGCAAAAACAAGTATGGCAAACAAGGAAAGAATCAGAATCAGACTTAAAGCGTATGACCACACTCTGATAGATCAGGCCGCTGAAAAAATCGTGGAAACCGCAAAGCGCAACGGAGCAGCCGTTTCGGGTCCGATTCCCCTTCCCACCGACAAGGAAATCGTGACGATATTACGCGCGGTACACAAGTATAAGGATTCCCGCGAGCAGTTCGAATACCGAACCCACAAGCGTCTTATCGATATCATTAAGCCTTCGGCCAAGGCCGTCGACGCGCTTATGTCGATAGACCTTCCCGCCGGCGTGGATATCGAAATCAAGCTTTAAAACAAAACGAGCAAATCAAAATCAGGTCATGTTGGCACGCCTGCGTGTGCGCCAACCAATAACCAAGGAGGATTATTAAATGAAAAAAGGACTAATCGGCAGAAAAATCGGCATGACGCAGATTTTCGATGAAAAAGGCAACGTCACTCCGGTTACCGTAATCAACGCGGGTCCCTGCGTGGTCGTTCAGAAAAAGACCGCCGCGCACGACAGATACGATTCCGTGAAGCTCGGCTTTTCCGACATCGAGGAAAGAAAGCTTTCCAAGCCCGCGAAGGGCGAATTCCTGAAAGCGGGAGTTTCGTTTAAAAAGTATCTTAAAGAATTCAGATTTGAAAACGCGGCCGAATACAATGTAGGCGATACGCTTACGGCGGATGTGTTTGCGGCGGGAGAAAAAATCGACGTCACCGGCACGACCAAGGGACGCGGCTTCAGCGGCGTTATCAAAAGATGGGGCTGCCACAGGCTCAGAATGACCCACGGCACAGGTCCGGTGCATCGCCAGCCCGGTTCCATGGGCGCCAATTCGGACCCCAGCAGAATCATGAAGAACAAGAGAATGGCCGGTCAGTACGGCAACGAGCAGGTCACTGTCCTGAATCTTGAAATAATCAAGATTGACGCCGACAAAAACCTTATCGCGGTTAAGGGCGCTGTTCCCGGCTCCCGCGGCGGCATCGTGTTCGTACGCAACACCGTTAAATAAAGGGAAGGGAGGAAACACAAATGCCTAACGTAAAGGTTTATAACATGAAAGGCGAGGAAGTCGGTGCGGTTGAGCTTTCCGAAGAAATATTCGGAGCCGAAATCAACGAATCCGCGCTCCACGCGGTGGTAAAAGCATACCTGAGCAATCAAAGACAGGGCACTCAGTCCACCCTTACCAGAGCTGAGGTTTCCGGCGGCGGCAGAAAGCCGTGGAAACAGAAGGGTACAGGCAGAGCCAGACAGGGTTCGACGCGTTCTCCTCAATGGACTCACGGCGGTATCGCGCTCGGGCCCAAACCCAGAACCTATAAAATGTCGGTAAATAAAAAGATAAAGAGAGCCGCCATGTTTTCGGCGCTTTCGTCCAAGGTCGCTTCGGGCGAGCTGATTGTCATTGACAATATCGCGCTTGACGAATATAAGACAAAGACGATAACAGCATTCCTTGCGGCAGTCAACGCTTCGGGAAAAGCCCTTATCGTTCTCGACAAGGTGGACGACAAGGTTATCAGGTCCGCGGCGAATATTCCTACGGTATCGACCACACAGTATAATACCATCAACGTATACGATATCCTAAAATACGGCAAGATGATTATCACTCGTGAAGCGGTCGCCAAGCTTGAGGAGGTATACGCATAATGAAAACAGCATACGATATCATTCAAAAGCCGGTCATCACCGAAGCGGCTATCGCGGATATGCGCGACAAAAAGTACACCTTCCGCGTGGATAAGGATGCCAATAAAATCGAAATCGCAAAAGCGGTGGAGGAAATTTTCGGCGTAAAAGTGGAAAAGGTCACCACCGTTATGATGAAATCCAAGCCCAGAAGAGTAAGATATGTATCGGGTCAAACGAGCGAATGGAAAAAAGCCTTTGTAAAGCTCACGAGCGATTCCAAGAGTATCCCATTCTTCGACAGCTTGATGTAAAGCGGAAGGAGTCAGAAACATGGGAAATAAAGCATATAAGCCCACAACTCCGTCAAGGAGAAACATGGTTACTCCTTCTTATGAGGAAATTACCAAAAATAAGCCCGAAAAAAGCCTTATAACTATTCTTAAAAAGAATTCCGGCCGTAACAACACGGGTAAAATAACCGTAAGACATCAGGGCGGCGGAAATAAAAAGAAGTACAGACTCATTGATTTTAAGCGCAATGAGGAAGGCGCAAGCAAAATTATCGGAATCGAATACGATCCCAACCGTACCGCGTTTATAGCTCTCACCGAAAACGACAACGGACAAAAAAGCTATATAGTGGCTCCGGAAGGAATCACCGCGGGTGATGTCATCCATACGGGCAGAGACGCCGACATTAAAAAGGGCAATGTACTGCCTATAGAAAAGATACCTGTAGGCACAATCATTCACGCCATTGAGCTTTACCCCGGCGGAGGCGCTCAGCTGGTTCGCTCCGCGGGAGCCGCCGCTCAGCTTATGGCAAAGGAAAACGGTATGGCGCAGATACGTCTTCCGTCCGGCGAAGTAAGAAAAGTTCGTCTCGATTGCCGAGCGACCATCGGTCAGGTCGGCAACCTTGAGCACGAAAACATCAAGATAGGCAAGGCCGGCAAAAAGCGTCATTTAGGCATAAGACCAACCGTACGCGGTTCGGTAATGAACCCGGTTGACCATCCTCACGGCGGCGGCGAAGGCCGCGCTCCCATAGGTCATCCCGGACCCTTGACTCCCTGGGGCAAACCCGCTCTCGGATATAAGACCAGGAAGAAGAAGGCCCGCACCGACAAGTTCATAACCAAGCGCAGAAACGCCAAATAAGTCGGTATGGAGGATTAAATTATGAGCAGAAGTATTAAAAAAGGCCCGTTTGTCGAAAAGAAACTGTACGACAGAATTTGCAATATGAATAAGAGCGGCGAAAAGAGAGTTCTTAAAACCTGGTCGCGCTCGTCTACCATATTCCCCGAATTTGTCGGACATACGATAGCCGTTCATGACGGTAAAAAGCACGTTCCCGTTTATGTAGTCGAGGATATGGTCGGCCACAAGCTCGGTGAGTTCGCACCCACCAGAACTTTCAGAGGCCATGCCGGTTCCAAGACTTCGAATAGCGGTAAATAAGGATTGAAAGGAGGCGCTGTTAAGTGGAACAGAAGGTAGCAGAAGCGCATCTCATACAGCTGCGCATGACACCGAGAAAAGTTAAGATCGTACTCGATCTTATCAGGAATAAAAATGTCGCGGAAGCGTCCGCGATAATTAAAACCACAAATAAAATCGCATGTGAACCCGTAGGGAAGCTCTTGGCTTCCGCCGTTGCGAACGCCGAATTCAATCATGAAATGGATACGGAAAAGCTTTACGTCGCGGAATGCTTTGTAAATCCCGGAAAGCTTAAATATATGAAACGCGTCATGCCCAGAGCAAAGGGAAGCGCCGACCGTATTATTAAGCGTACCTCGCACGTTACGATAGTGCTTAAGGAAAGGGATTAAGGAGGTTAACACATGGGACAGAAAGTAAATCCTCACGGCTTACGCGTAGGTATAATCAAAGACTGGAACAGCCGCTGGTATGTTAAAAACGAATCCTTCGGCGATACTCTCGTCGCGGATTATAAACTCCGGAAATTTCTCAAAAAGAAGCTTTTTCAGGCCGGGGTTCCCAATATAGAAATAGAAAGAAACGGCGAAAGAGTACACATCGTTATCCACACCGCCAAGCCCGGCATTATAATCGGACGCGGCGGCTCGGAAATAGAAAAGCTTAAGGTTGACGTCGAAAAGTTTACGGGTCATCCCTGTACGATAAATGTCGTGGAAGTTAAGCAGCCCGACGTTAACGCTCAGCTTGCGGCCGAAAATATCGCCGCTCAGCTTGAAAAGAGAATTTCCTTCCGCCGCGCCATGAAGCAGGCCATTTCCAAAGCCATAAAGCTCAAT
>JAQVQF010000115.1 GCA_028701715.1 Eubacteriales bacterium
TTCATTAAAAAGTCCTAGTTGCATCATTTGGTTTATCTCCTGTTACTTTGATGCTTCTATTATATCAAATATGTTTGAACATGGTATTACAAATCGAAATTTAATGGGAGTTTTTAGAGGTTACCTTTAATACCTGAAAGCGAAATTATGTTAAAAAATATATTAATATTTCTTGACAAAATTATTATCCCAATATATAATTAAATCGATTCTAACATAAACCATTTACGGTTTATATGATTTTTATACATATGAAAGGAAAAGAGACATGAAAAAGTTTTTATCGATTATTCTTACGGTTTTTGTTGCGGCGGGTCTTGTTTCTGCATTTGCGTTTACGGCATCGGCAAGCAGTTTGGTTTCGGTGACGGATACCTGCGATTATACTATTACCACCGTAAACGTGGGGCTTTCCCATTACCGCGACGCGCAAGGCGAGGAAAAGCTGTTTGACGGCGTCATCCCGACTACGGAAGAGCTTAACGAAGCGGTTCAGCAGGCTATAGATAACGGAGCCGATACATCTCTTCAGGGTTGGTTCCAGTGGCAAGGCTGGATAGGCATCCACAGCACGGGAGCGGATTCCTACAAAACCAACAGTGCGGTTGACGTAAACTTCAAATTCGATGAAGCGGTTGACCTTAAAAAGCTTGTTGTTCATTGCGCCGCCATGGAAAAGGGCAATGTATGGATTCCTTCTAACTATCAAGTATTCACAAGCGAAGACGGTATAACATGGTCGGCCGAGCCTGTTATCACACAGGAAACCGAATATAACGGCGGAGTTGCGATTAATAACGTAAACGCTTTTGACGACACCATCATAATACTCGACGAAGCGGTGAACACCAAGTACTTTAAGCTCGTCGCCAACGGTGTGGGCTGCTGGTGGTTCTGTTCGGAAATCGAAATTTTCGCAGAGGATACCTCCATAATAATTGTTGACGAATCCTCCGAGGAAAGCAGCGCGGAAGCCTCCGTTGAATCGTCCGTTGAATCGTCCGTTGAATCCTCCGCCGAACCCGTTGAGGAGGTTAACGATAATCTGGCATATGGCAAGACCTACACGGTTACCGAAACCACACCGCGTGATGACGTTCGCGATGACAACGGCACCAAGCTTACGGACGGAGTAAAAGCACGCGACAACGGTGGCGGAGCCAATATTGCCGGTATTTTAAGCAAGAATTTTGAAATCGTAATAGACCTCGGTGAAATTTCCGGAATATCCGGTTTTAGCGCGGACGCCTTAGGTTATGAACCATGGGGGATTGCCAGCCCGACCTTTTTCACAGTGGAATTCCTTTATTCGTCGGACGGAGCGGATTATACCTCTGCCGGAACGGTTGCGGGCACCGACCTTATTCCCGTATATGGTTCGGAAGGAAACTGGGTCGCTTATGAATTTACCAAAGACATCGAATGCGAAGCGAGATACGTAAAGGTTATATACACTATACCGGAAGATAAAAACGGACATCTCTGGATTTCCGAAATAGAAGTATTTTCCGCCGAAGCGCCTGAGGAATCCTCCGAGGAAACCAGTCAAAGCACCCCGGATACGGGCGACACCGGTCTTATAGCTCTTTCCGTATTGTCATTAATAGCTCTCGCAGGAGCAGCTGTTATAAAAAGAAGATAAGCATTATAGGAATTGATACAACAAAACCGCTTCGGTTAGCCGGAGCGGTTTGATTTTTGTTGCTTGGAATTCAATCGCTTATGAGGTTCCGTCGGATTCATAATTAAAGAGCGGCTTGTAGTTTTCTTCGGCTTTATTCGCTTCGGATTTATATCCCTCGTTATATGAGGGACATTCGATTTCGACATAATCCTCTTTGAAGAACTTGTAGTCGGGTCTTAATTTCTTTTTTCTGACAATTATCATATAAAGCGTGAATATTACTATTCCGCCGGAGGTGGCGATAATACCCGCTTTTAATCCCGGTGTGGAATAATTAAATTTTATCACATAATGTCCGTCCTCGGCTCCGCTGCATTCCACCGCCATAAAGCCGTAGGTTACCTTATGAACTTCCACTTCCTTACCGTTCACGGTGGCGGTCCAGCCTCCGCTGAAAAAATTCCAACCCTCCTCGTAAGGCACGGTGAACATTACCAAGTTATCCTTTTCCATTGTGATTTCTGCGGTAAAGGAATAGCTGTCGTAAACAAAGGTGTCGCAGGTGCAGAGCCGACGTTCGTTCACTGATTTAATATAGGTTTCGTTGTTTGCGAGTTCGCATTTAACCTGTGTGGAATTCGGTTCTTCAGATTTAACCGCCTCCGTCATAAACTGAGCGTAGTATTCCGCTTCGTCGTCCGGAACCACAAGATACTTGCATAACAATGTATGCCGTAAGCTTTTGCTCACTTTCTCAAATTGACTTTCGGTCATAAAATATTCATAATAGAAGCCCGGACTTATATAGTAATTGTTTTCGAAAATATCATAATTGTTCTGTGTGTCGTAGTAATCGAATGAAAGCCCGTCATAGGCATAAATATAATCTTTATATCTGAAATCCGTGTTATCGGCGGAAGTGACATGCTTGTAAGCAGAGGACGAACGTATAAAGGAATATTTAACGGAAAGGAAGCCGAGAAGTCCGTATTTGGCATAATCGGCACGGCTTGCCACGTTTCTTGTGACCCCTATATTTTCGTAAAAATCCATTATGGAAGGCGGAACCACAGTGTGGAAGCATTCCACTGACGGGATTTCCCATGATATTCCCAGATTGTCATGTACGCTCGTATAGGTTACTTCCGATTTTGTTTCTTTTCCGTCCGAGCTGACTTTTATAACCGAAAGCTTGTCCGCTCTGAAGAAATCAATTCTGTAAAAATCGTCGTCGTCTATATTAATTTCGCCTTCAACCGATTCCTTGACAATTCTCGCCGTATCTCCCGAATGCTCAAGACCGCAGTAAATATGCACCACTCCGTAGACAACTATGGTCACACAGACAAAAACAAGTACAATATTTGCGAAATACTTTGTTTTCCGATATCGCTTTATTACAAAAAACAGTCCCGCCATACATGCCAGCGCTATCGCCACGGAAATCCAGAGACGGGCGGAAAAGGGTTCGCCTCCGAGCGCATAGGTAAGATTGCTTTTTTCTGTATTATTATACCATCTCAGCCCGCAGTAGGTGGTTATTATTACGATTGCCGCGGTGTTGACTATGATTCCGAAATTCCATTTTATACGGTCGTCCTCAAGAGCGATAATCGTGGCAATTATTGCGACAAGTACGAGCATGTATATCCATCTTGCATAATAATTGGAATTGAAATTATAGAATGCCGAGTTTAATATCGGTACCAGGGAAAAGCCCATAAGCACGATTATCAGCCAGCCTATTGTGGATCTTAACCTTGTTTTAATGTAAGCAAAGACACCCGCAAGGCCGAATACAGGCAGCCACGCCGCGTTGGAAGACCATCTTGTGGTATGACCGTAAAAGAAATTAACACGCGAGGGTATATCGGGCGGGAAGAAATATGACTGGAGAATATGCCCGTATCTTTCTATATAGGTCTCATTATTTTTAAGATAAATCAACATGCTTTTTGTGTCGCTAAATGAATAATTAAGCCGGAAGTTGCCCATGACACCAAGACAAGCGGGAATAAACATTATTGCGCCCAGTGCGACGCCGAGTACCGATTCAAAAGCGAGCAAGAGAAATTTTTTCAAAGTTATACGGTAGGATTTTTGCAGGCAGCGCATGAAAAAATAAATCAGACAGAATACAACCTGACCGTAGAACATGAAGTAATTGCACATGCAGTTTAAAGCGACGGCTATGGCAAACACACCCTTGCGGTTGTTTTGCACCAGCTCTTCCATCCCTATAAGCATCAACGGGAAAAGCGCCACAACCTCCTGGAACTGGTTAAAAAACACATTGTATATTTGGAAACCGCAAAACGAATATAGCAGCGCGCCTATAACCGCGTAGTTTTTATTTTTAACAAAGCGTTTGAAGAACGCATAGGCAATAACCGCCGCGGCGACATATTTAATAACAAACATCGGTCCCATGAGATACGGTGTCCAGGAGGAAGGAAAAAGACACAGCATCCAGAAAAACGGGGAACCGAGCATATAATAGGAATAGCTTCCCATAAAATTGCTGCCGAGATCGGTGTTCCAGTCCCAGCCGAAATTTCCGTTATGCACCATCTCCACGCAATGGCGGTAAAAGGGCACCTGCTGAACGTTATAATCGCCGTAATAAAGGAAAATGAAGCGCTTTGAATTTACAAATAACTCTCTGAACATAAAAGGAAATATAATAAGCGTTCCGAGCACCAGCGAAATAAACGCAACCTGCTTGTAGTAGTAAAACGGGTCGTTTAACAGTTCGAGTTCTTCTCTATGCATTTTTTTAAAAATATTCATTTTTTAGCTTATGACCTTCCTTTCGCAGATATACCCTACGATTAAAAGCAATCTTTCAAACAGCAAACAGCAAACGGTAACAATATATATTGGACATCCACAATTGGAATAACCCTATAATAACGCGAAAATGATTTTTTGTCAATAAAAACTGTAATTTAACTGTTGCAAAACCGTTTTAATAATGTTAATCTATATAATAGATTAATATAACTATACCCGAAACAAGTGTAGTTATAACAATTTTTGCATTTATGTCTTTCGGAAAGGAATAGGTTTAACAATGAAAAAACAGATTACAGCGTTTCTTATTATGTTTTGCCTTGTCATCACATTTATCGCATGTTCCGAAAAAGGAAATGATAACGAAAGCTCGGCGCAATCCGCGAATCAAGCTTCCGGTGAGAGTGCGGAATCGTCCGGGACAACGTCCGGGACAACGTCCGGGACAACGTCCGGGACAACGTCCGCGGAGGAATCCGAATATACATTGCTTGATAAACGCTTCAACGAAACCGTTACAATATTCGGCAAAAAGGACGGAGCACATAGCTATTCCCGCCAGCAATGGGAATATGACGATGAGACCAAGGGTGATGCCATTAACGACGCGGTCAACGAGAGAAACATCTGGCTTTACGACAACTACGGAATAACGGTAAAATATATAGCCAACGGTCCGGACGATTATTTTATCGACAAATCGGTCATCAATATGGTTCTGGGCAATACCGGCGCTTATGATATAGTATGCGACGGATTGACCACGATGGCGTCGCTTGCGGTTGGCGACTATCTGTATCCCCTCAACAACATTTCGGAATACCTCGATCTTAACTGTTCGTGGTGGGACCAGCGTGTTACCGAAACGCTTTCCATATGCGGGGAGGTTTATTACGCGGCGGGCGATATCCTTATCACGGACGACGAATATACCTATTGTATGCTTTACAGCAAGGATTTAATGGAGACCAACTTAATATCCGCGGATTATGGCGGGCGCAGTATGTATGATATCGTAAATGACGGCGACTGGACATACGACACGCTTTTCGCCATGGCGAAGAAATGCGCCGCCATCACCACGGGGGGCTCCGCTATGACTCTTGACGACACCTGGGGCTATGTGGGTGATATAGGCTGCCTTCAGATAATGATGGCAGGCGGAGGCTATATTATGGCGCAGAAGGACGGGAACGATATTCCGAGCCTGAATGTGGCAAGCGAAACCGCCGTAAACCTGTTTTCCAAGCTCACGGATTACATGAACGACGCGAGCTATTGCAAATTTATGGAAAGGTTCGGCGTGGACGGATATTACGGAGTCGCGGAGAATATGTTTTCAGACGGGAAAATCGCTTTTTATAACGTCAAGCTTTCCTCGCTGACAACGATACTAAAAAACACAGAAAGCAATACGATCATAGGCGTGCTGCCCATTCCCAAGGCTTCGACAAATCAGGATTATTATTACAATGCGGCGGCTCCGCTCCATTTTTCCTGTGTGGGAATTCCCGTATCGGTTTCGGAAGAAAAGCTGGACGCGGTCTGCGTCACGCTTGAAGCTTTGGGATATCTGGGTCAGCAAAGCCTTACCAAAGCATATATAGAAACCACGCTGAAGATAAAGCGTGCCGACCAGTCGCAAGATTCGGATATGATAGACCTTATATTAAAAACAAGGTGCTTTGACCTTGCCCTTGCCTATAACTGGGGAGGACTTAATTCCTTCTTCAATCAATTTGCCGGGTCTTCCAACACCGCGTTCGTATCAACCTGGGACTCCGTTTCTTCGAAAGCTCAAACCGACATGGAAGCGACGATAAACTTCTTTATTGGTAAAAGCGGAAATTAAAACTGTCAATATAAAAATCCCGGAACTTTTTCCGGGATTTTATATTATTTTCTTTCAATACAACCAATAAACGTTGCCGGACGCTTTCGTAAGGTTCAGCTTGTTTTGCAACTTCATGGATTTATCGTTATTAATCTCAACCTGACAGAAGGGTATCAAGCCTTTTTCAAGAAAATTATTAATGATAAAGCATTCCAATTCCGTGCCGTAACCGAGACGGCGGTATTCGGGCAGAATTTCAAGCAACCCCATGCTCCCCTCAAGATGACTCCCCACAAAGCCTATCATACTTCCCTGCGCGGATTGCGTCGCTTCGCGCGCGGAGTACAGATTGCCGAGAGAACGGATTTTCATCAGCTCGTTATCGGAAAGCTTATTATAATATTGCCTTATAATTTTCATTTCTTCGTCGGTGGGCGTGCCTATGTCAAGGCGCTTTTCATACATTAACGGTTTTTTATCCGTGTAGACGAACTGGTGACATTCCAAAAGGTTATTGAACCCGTAAAGAGAACGGAGATAGGGTATAAAAGCCCTTTCGGTCAGAAAAACGAGGTCGCAATTCAGATTATTAAACCATTTTACTGTATCTTCCGTATATAAAGCGCTAAGTATATGGGCTTCGCCGATATTGTCAAAGAGCAGCACACCCGTATTATCTGCTTGAAGTATTTCCGCGCTTCCGCGGTTAATCACCTGCAGAAGTCCGCAGTTGGTCAGGATGTCCTTTATAAGGTATTCCTTTGCTTTTTCGGTAATTCCCATTAATATCCGCTTTCGGTTATTTTTTATATATATACCTTATTTCGTTGAGCCGCTTGCCGCCTATCGTTATTTCCCGCGTGTCACCGCTATGATCGTTATGATAAAATCCGTTTTTTTCATAAAAATCACGGGCGGGATAATTGTCTTCCAGCACCCAGAGGTATATTTTATTGAATTTCATTAAAAAAAGCGAATCCATTGAGGCCTTGAGAAGCTTGGTCCCTATTCCGTGCCTTGAATGCTGGGGAAGAAGGTATATGGATATTATTTCTCCCCAGCCGGAATACTTTTTATCCCTTGCCGGCGCGTATGTGGAGGTGCCCACGATACGTTCTCCGTCGCTTGCCACCCAAAGGTTTGAAAGCTCGTTGGCAATAAAACCTGACCAGCGGCAATCGTCAAGCTTGTCAAGGTAATCTTGAGGAATTATGCTTTTATATGCGGATTTCCAGCTTTCGGCGTAAACCCTGCTTACGTCGTCCACGCTGTCGGTTTTTGAAAACCGTCGGATTTCCATGTGTCGTATAACGCCTCCTTTATATTGCTATGCAAGGAGTATAACATATCCCGGCGCTTTTTTCAAGAAAAAGTTAATCGAACTCGTTTATGTCTATTTTACCGAAAAGCTGTTGATAAGTAATGTCTGCTGAATCCGGCGTATTTATTGTGCCGGATTCAAATGCAAGGTTTTTATATAATTTTATGTAAACACCTTGCATTTGAATA
>JAQVQF010000116.1 GCA_028701715.1 Eubacteriales bacterium
ATAAAGGAGGGCAAGCTGTGAAAAAGCAATCGTCAGGAAGCGGCTTTTCGGTAGTCGAGGCGGTTATAGCGATGATGCTTATTTCAATAGTCGCGGTTTCCTCCTTCACCGCAATAACCGCTTCCATGAGGGTCAATTCAAGAGCGACTTTGCGATTCCGCTCGATCAGCCTTGTCGGCGACTGCCTTGAATGCTTTAAATACAGCGACGACTTGAACGAATACGAGCAAGCGCTGGCTTTCGGCGGTAAAATCAGGGACGTGAATTATTATGTCGATGACCCTATATTCAGTAATACCGATTTTACAATTTATGTATTCACCGAGAGCGATTATAAGGTGGTTGTAACGATAAACTGGGATGAAAAGACCTTTAAGGCAACCTCATTGAATAACGCGGGGGAACTGCTGTATGAGTTCGGAAAGCAGACCGACGGAACAGTTATTCCGTACACCAAGGGAGGCTGACGTATGAAACGCCTGCGCGGAATAGTCTCAAAGGGCAGAAAAGCCATGGCTATAGAAACGGCTATTTACACTATGGTGGTCGTTTTCATAATGATTTCGACCATAATGTATGTTACCGTTCACACGGTGGATGACGATATCAGAAATAACGAAGCGGCTTTGGAAAGGCTTATCTCCGTCGATCGTATAGGCGAGGATTTTGTCGCCCATATATTATACGGCGAGCCGTTTTTAACCGAAATTTATACAAATTACAATGTCATCGTAAGCGAAAATACGCTTATCGTAAAAGAAGAAAATGAAGACAAGGTGCTTTTAACCGTCACCGTAACCGACGGTCAAATAACCTGTTGGACACATTAAAGAAAAAGAATGATTAAATGAATATTAAAGCGATTGTATATATCCTAACCGCATTGACGGGGCTTTGCGTCGGCAGCTTTTTAAATGTGGTCATATATCGCGTACCAAACGCCGTAAGCGTCGCATTTCCTCCTTCTCACTGTCCGAAATGCGCCAAGAATATAAAATGGTACGACAACATACCGATTTTGTCATATATTCTTCTGCGGGGCAAATGCCGTAACTGCGGATGCCGGATATCCTTGAGATATCCCGCCGTCGAAACGGTTAACTGTTTGCTCTGGCTTTTGTGCGTCTTTATGTTATGGGATGCGAATATCGTCTATTGTATAATTTCCATGGCAGTATGCTCGGTGATGATATGCATTTTCATCATCGACATAGATCACTGCCTGATATTCTACCGATTTCAAATAGCCCTGGCATTATTGGCGGCGGCGGGAATGTTTACCGGACAGGGCGCCGGCGTCATTGACAGGCTTATCGGGCTGGCGGCGGGGTTAGTATTATTCGCATTGATATACCTCGTGTTCCTGTTTTTAATAAAACGGGAAGGCATCGGTATAGGAGATATAATACTGATGGCGACAAGCGGTCTTTTGGTCGGCTGGCAGGGAATTATTCTGGTTATGTTTGTTTCGTCCGTGACCGCAAGCGTAATTTTGCTGACGGTTCGCTGCTTAAATAAGGAAAACGATCGTTTTCATGAATATCCGTTTGCTCCCTTTATTGTGTTCGGCGACCTCATTGCTCTCTTCTTCGGCGGGCAAATAATAGATTTTTATATGCGTTTTGTGATCGGAGGTTAATGTATTGCCGAAGTATAAATATGTTGCGGTCAATATAAATAAAGTTAAATTTTCAGGCAGCTTCGTTGCTGACAACGAAAAGGACCTTGCGGTTCAGCTTGCGAAGCAGAACCTTTTCCTTGTTTCGTGCACTCAGGTAAAGCGCACTTCCCCAAGCGTCTTCTTTTCCGTTTCCGGCAAGGTCAAGCTTAATGAGATAACTACATTTTGCAGACAGTTTTCAATAATGATAAACGCCGGAATATCGGTGGTTAATTCAATGGGGATACTTAAAAACCAAGGGTATACGGCTTATTTTAAGAGCATACTCGATATTGTGTATGACGATATAAAGGGCGGCTTATCCATGTCGGAAGCCATGAAAAAGCACGAGAAAGTTTTCCCGGGCTTTTTCAGAAGCATGGTATATGTCGGCGAAATAAGCGGTCAGCTCGACCGAGTGCTGCTTTCGCTTGCGGATTATTATGAAAAAGACAGGGAAATCAAGAAAAAAGCCAAAAGCGCTTTGATTTACCCCGGAATATTACTGGCATTAACGGTGGGAATTATAGTAATAATGCTGGTATACGTAATACCCACCTTCAGAACCGCGTTGGCTAATATGAAAGTTGAAATGCCGGCTATCACCGCGGCTATCTACGGCATGAGCGATTGGCTGCTTTCAAATTGGAAGCTGATTATGCTCGGATTTTTCTTGTTCTTTTTTCTCATTATATCATTTAAGAAAACAAAAAAGGGAAGATATTTTTTCGACACCTTAAAGCTTAAAATACCGATATACCGCAAGGTGCAAATAAATCTTATAACGTCAAAATTCGCCAGAGGCTACAGCTTGCTTTTATCAAGCGGTATGGATGTAGTCGATGCCATGGATACAATGGCGGTGGTATTGGGCAACGCCAATGTTGAGAAACGGTTTAAAAAAGCGGTTGAGGACGTACGGCTCGGCAACAGCATAACCACCTCACTCGGATCATATAAGCTGTTCCCGGATATATTGCTCCAGATGGTTGCCATAGGCGAAAAAACCGGTACGCTCAGCGATGTGCTTTCGCGTTCGTGCTTATATTTTGACGATCAGGTAGATTCATCCCTGACTACGCTTACATCCATGCTGCAGCCGATATTGATAGCCATTCTCGGCGGATCCGTGGGAACGATGTTTTATGCGATCTATGCGCCGATGATATCCATAATGCAAACCTACCTGTAATAAAACCGTGTTAATCAAACAATTCCGTGTATCGTGTATCGTTATACGGGTATAAGGAACCGATAATGAACATTAATTACGATATTTTCCAATATTTTGTCTACAAAAAGTTTATCAAACGCAAAGATGCGGATGATATGCTCATAGAATGCGAAAGGATGGGTATCACACCCGAGCAGTATTTGATAAAAAAAGAGCTGGTCACGGAGCTTGAGGAAGTGACCACCCTTTCCGAGTATTATAACCTGCCGACATTGCAGGTGGATATGCTCGATATCGATAAAAACCTGCTTGGGAATTTTACCTATGAATTTATGCGCAAGCATAAATTTCTACCCGTGTCTATCGATAAAAACGGAGTTCTCCTTGTCGCTGTCGGAAAGCCGCTTTCTTGCAGCGCGCTTTCCATGGTTTCCACCTTTTACTCCGGATTCATGGATTTTATATATGTACCGCCCACGCAAATAGACGTTTATATCGATTCTATTGTGGCGGTCATTCAAACGGCAAAAGCGCTGCACGCCATAAGCCAGCCGGAGACAAACAAGCCCCAGGAGCGTATATCCGCAAGCATCGACGGTCTTCAGGATGAGGATGATGTCATCAACAATCCGGCGGTGCGTCTGGTGGATTCCATAATTAAGGAAGCCATACCGTCCAGAGCGAGCGATATTCATGTGGAACCCTTTTCGTCGGCGGTTAAGGTCAGGTACCGTATAGACGGCAGCCTGCGTGACAGAGCCGAATTTCCCATTGAAGCCTATTCCGCGATAAGCGCCAGAATTAAAATATTGGCGAATATGAATATCGCAGAACGCAGAATACCGCAGGACGGACGTATTCATCAAACCATAAACGGAAAGGAATACGACTTTCGTGTTTCCTCGCTGCCGACCATATACGGCGAGAAATTCGTTATCCGAATTCTGGATAAATCCTCCTTCTTCTTCACGCGTCAGGATCTGGGCTTCACCGCCAAGGAAAACGCGCTGATAGACAAAACGCTCGAAAGATCCAACGGAATAATTCTGTTGACCGGGCCTACGGGCTGCGGTAAATCCACAACGCTCTATTCCTTCCTTAAGGAGCTTAATAAAGCGGATGTCAACATAATCACGGTTGAAGATCCGGTGGAATATACCATGCCCGGCATAAATCAGGTTCAGGTAAATTCCAAAGCAAACCTAACCTTTGCGGCGTCATTAAGGTCAATACTGCGTCAGGACCCGGACATTATAATGATCGGTGAGGTCCGAGACGAGGAAACCGCCCAGATTGCGGTCAGAGCGGCCATCACCGGGCATTTGGTGTTTTCCACTCTGCATACCAACGACGCTCCCGGTGCGATTACGCGTCTTGTAGATATGGGTACGGTGAGTTATCTGCTCGCCGACGCGCTTGTCTGCGTTATCGCGCAGAGACTCGTTAAAAAGCTTTGCCCCGCCTGTAAAAAGAAAGGGAAAACCAACGCGGAGGAAATGGAGCTTTTAAAGTTGGACGAACCTGTTACGATATGCCGCCCCGTCGGCTGTCAGTTCTGCAACAATTCGGGCTACAGAGGAAGACTCGGCATACATGAAATAATGTATGTGAACGAAGCGGTGCGCGACGCGATTATCGGCGGCATGAATGTCGAGGAGCTCAGGAAGCTCGCCAAGGATCACGGGCTCGTGCCTCTTTGGGATTCCTGCCGCAATTTTGTGCTGCAGGGAATGACGAGTATCGAAGAATTAAAAACACTAAATATGGAATAATCGTCGTTTGTTTACAAATATACTCGGCGTCGCCGTCGAATACGGATGTTTTATAAAATCCGCGGAGGATGACTGATAAATGCATAAGCAGCCCTTATTGCAAAATTGCTTTTAATCATCAATACATTAAAGCACATTTAAAAAGTTACCGAGTGTAAGCGTTGTAAGCGTTGTAAGCGTTGTAAGCGTTGTAAGCGTTGTAAACGGCCGGAATATGATTAACCGAAGGCATATGCCGCTCGACCGGCATGGGAGAAGATATGAATTTTAACGATTGCATTAATTTCTTATACGGCGGAGAAGAGCTCGAAAGAATATCGTCCTTACATACCGCTCCCGGCGGCGGGGGATTGTTTTCGCTCAGAAAAGCGACGACCCCGGATAAGCTTATTCCCGCCGTCGCTAAAGCGAAGGAAAAATATTGCGATATTACAAACATACAAAAAGCGCTGTCAACGCTCGCGGAACATAACGACGCGGATATCGGGATGACATTTTCCGTAGTATTGAAAAACATATTGCTCGAAAAGAACGATTTTTGTTATGAAACCAACAGCGTTACCCTTGAGGTTATCGAATATGAGCGTTATATTATTAAGAAGGCGTCCAAGCTTGTGCAGAGAAATCTTTCCCCGGAAGCGGACGCATACAGATTTATGCTGAAAACGGCGTTTGAAAAGTCAAGAACAATCAATAAAGGAACGATGTCCGTTATAAACGCGATGCGCGGCTATTATCGTATAAACGAAGAGGACGAGCGTATATTTATGGCGAATATCGGGCTTTATCCTTCCGGTGAAAAATTCAAGCCTCACACAAAAGCACAGATAGATAAAACCAGACAGGAGCTCCAAAGGCTGGGACTGATATTTTCCATACGGAAAAGCGACGGAGTGATTTATGATATAATACCGAATGAAATAGCCGTCGGTATAAAAAAATATTTCGGTACCGAAATAAAAACGTCGGCCTATGACACGATTATACAATATATGCTCGGCGAATATAAGAAGCAGTATTTTACGGATGTCCTAAATTCTTTCGGTATAGAAACGCCCGCGAAACCGAACACAACTCAGCTTACCGCGCTTGTTAAGAAGCATCTCAAGCCGAGCGAGCTTATGGGAGGAAATAATCAAAGCGACGGACTTAAGCGTCAGGCGTTGGCGGACTGGTGCGTGAAGGCGGGTATGAACCGTATCGGTTCAAAGCCCGCGCTTATTGATAAGCTGCTTGAATATTATGAGCACACGGCGGATTCGGAAGATAAAAGCGATTACAGAGTCAGGTTTTATAAGGATTACGCCGGCATAGCCTCGTTGAACGCGGAAACAATAAAAAACGGAGAAGCGGAAGGTATAATGTTTGGCGCGGAGGGGCTTTTTTCGGAAACCACGAATTATATATTCGAAATAATGTTATCGGTACAACCGGACCGCCTGCTTTCGAAAGCAAATATAACCGGCAGGATAAAATCTGAGGACAGGATATATTTATATTCTGCCGCCGCCTGTGAAAAACCGGTGGAATTATCCGAGCATATGTGCGATATACGCGCTTCGGTGGAAGCCGAGGGAATAAAAAGCGTAGCGACGTTTATAATGATAGCGGGTGATTTTTCAGCCGAAAGCGTAAAGGAATGCGTTAAATTTTACGCGGAAAACGATGTTCAAATATGTTTATTAAAAGCTGAAGAGCTCAAAGAGCTTGCGGACAAGTGGGCCGCCCGTAAGGGGGCGGACGAATTCCCGGTGAAATACCTGCGACAAAACGGCAGATTTGACAGAAAGGGATGCGAATTTATCGCATAATTCAAAGCGGTTTACCGCATTAATAAAAACATAAGCGTAAAGCTGAAAAAGCGTATGAACTGAAACATAAATATAAAAGAAAGGCAGGTGTGCCCATACCGATTTTAAACGGTATGGTAAAGGATATGGCGCAAAGACATTTATATTCAAGAGTTCCGGCTAAGGCGAGTATGTATCACATGACCGACGGCTATGATACCTTCGCAAAGTCATCCGAACTTAACCGTGAATTTATTGAAACGGGACTCGGCCGTCTTTTGGAATATGTTCCGGGTAAAACCGAAAACGATATGATCCTTGACGGGATACTCCCGCCGACATATTGTATGCTCAGAACTACCGAGGGCGAAATAGTCCACAGCTGTATCACCTACCAACGCTCGGATTATACCGGCGAACGGGCGGCTTTTATGATAAATTCGCTCGTGCCGGACAAGCAGGAACGGGAAAGACTGTTTTCGCAGCATGAAGCGGCATATTTCAATCCCGATATGTTTGGCGAAAAAATTGAGGATTTTAACATTTGCTCTCCCGCTTTTTCCCCGATAACCGATTATCCCGCCGCGGAATATACGACTAAACCCATGAAGGATATTTCGGTATACGCCGCGGAATTTGACGAAAGACTAATAAAACGGCTGCTGTTCGCGTTACTATCGGTTACGGTGTATAAAAATAAAAGCGTATTTATAGCGCCCGTCATGCCCGCTGAGGAGCTTTCTGCATGGGGATTGGAATTTGTAAATGCGTTGATGCAGATTTTTCCGGCGTTTATCCGCGAACGGCTGAGCTTCATAACGTTTATAACCGATTATAAAAAGATGAACTGCTTTAATATTAAATTCGTTCATGCCGAAAACATTCAAACGGGCGGCAAGGGCTATGTATTCGACATGACTGCGAGCAGACCGGACAATATCCGCGACAGCGAATATAAAGAACGGGAAAACGAAATTAACTTTCTTTATGAGCTCTGTGAAAACAAGACCCAAAGAGACGGTTTTACGGATTTCTGCGGCAATATAGTGAAAAACGACGGCGAATACGACAAGCCCAATCTTAACGTTTTCGGAGATTTGGTTCTGTTGTTTCGTCAAAGCAGATATGAGGGCGAACAGGAGGATAATGAGCTTATAGCCAACGACGCCGCTTCTTACAAGCTTATTTCGACATATGAAAGCCATCGCAGTGTGCTTGAGCTGAAGGACAGGCTTAATATTCTCGGACCCCTTATCGCAAGATACAGCCGCACACGCATTGCGATACCGGCCAATATTTTCGGCAAGCTGTCCAAGCTGTATTCAAAAGAACCTCCCGAATGCAGA
>JAQVQF010000117.1 GCA_028701715.1 Eubacteriales bacterium
GCAACCGCACTTCCCCCTTTGCGTTCACCGGCAATAAATTTGAATTCCGTATGCTCGGTTCGCAGGATTCGGTCGCCTGTGCCACCATGATGCTAAACATCGCGCTTGCGGACGCTCTGAGCGCTTTCGCCAACGAGCTGGAAAACGCTCCCGATTTTAACGCGGCATTGCAAAGCCTTATTAAAAAGACCTACCGCAAGCATAAAAGAATTGTTTTCAACGGCAACGGATATGACGAAAACTGGCTCAGGGAGGCCTGCGAGGTGCGCGGATTGTTAAACCTGCGTTCAACCCCCGACTGCCTGCCATATTACTGCCGACCTGAAAACATTGAGCTTTTCGCAATCCACAAGGTGCTCAGCGAATCGGAAATAAGGTCAAGATGCGAAATCATTCTTGAAAACTATTGTAAAATCATAAACATAGAAGCTAAAACCATGTCCGATATGGTTACGCGTGCGATTCTGCCCGCCGTCAGCCGTTATGTCGGCAAACTTTGCGATATCGCGGAGGCAAAGTCGGAATATATCCCGATTGAATGCCTTTCCTTTGAAAAAGAGACGATAGAAAAGCTAAGCGCTCTCACCACCGAAATTTACAAACGCAATATAGAGCTTATCGATGTGCTTTCCAAAACAAGAAATCTGCCCGAGGCCGAAATACGCGCCGCCGCTTTCAAAAAGAGCGTCATACCGCTTATGGACGGGCTGCGCATTGTCGTGGACGAGGCGGAAATCCTTACGGCGAGCGATTATTGGCCTTATCCCGGTTATGCCGAGCTGATGTTCGGAGTAATATAATAATACGATAATTTGATTTTATCCTGCGAAAATAAATATCGCAGGATAAATTTTTAATATTTTTTGTGATATTTCGTTTATGGCGTTGTCTTATATACGGAAAGCGATAATTTCGAGGAAAGGGACAGCCAAGGTGATGAGCGATTTCGAGAACATATATAAAACGTATTTTTCCGACGTTTACCGTTACTCCCTGAGTCTGACGCGCGATCATGTCAGGGCGGAGGATATAACGGAGGAGACGTTTTATCGTTCCCTGCGTTCGATCGGCTCCTTCCGCGGCGAATGCGAAATACGCGTCTGGCTTTGCCGTATCGCTAAAAATATCTGGTTAAACGAGCAAAAAGCGGCAAGCCGCTTCGACGGAGATACAGTCGCCGAGGAAATCGCGGAGGACGGTGATTTTACCGAAAATATCGCCGACAAACAAACCGCGCTTGAGATACATAAAATCCTCCACGACATTGAAGAACCGTATAAGGAGGTATTCTCGTTGCGCATCTTCGGAGAGCTTTCCTTTAAGGATATCGCAGGGCTTTTCGGTAAAAACGAGCATTGGGCCTGCGTGACTTATCACAGAGCCAAGGAAAAAATTCAGAATGAACTTATGTCCGGAGCCAAATAACGCTCTTACGGACAGGAAAGGAACGGTGTCGCGATGAGCGAAATAAACTGCGGCATAATCAGAGATTTGTTGCCGCTGTATGCCGAAAACATGCTCGGCGAGGACAGCAGAAAAACCGTGGAGGAGCATCTCGCCTCCTGCGGTGAATGCAGGGAAAAATACGAACAAATGACAAGGAAGGTCGCCGTACCCGAAATAGCCAACGAGGAGGAGGCGAAACCCCTAAAAAAGTTCAGATTTCATGTGCTTTTCAATATTATCGGCTTTCCGCTGTGGCTGCCGCTGCTGCTGGCTGCCGCAATAACCGTACTGTCCTTATTCTTCAGCTTATGGGTTACGGTTATTTGCCTTTGGTGCGTGCCGATAAGCTGCGGAGCGTCGGCGGTCGCCTGCATCATCGGCAGTATTGTGGATCTTACACACGGATATTTAGGTAATACCCTTATTTTATTGGGAGGCTTCTTTACCGCGGGCGGTATAGCGATATTATCATATTTCGGCTGTTTGTGGCTTACCAAAAAATTTGTATTCATGTCATCATATTTGACAGGCAGGCTTGCCCGATTATTCGGAAAGGGGAAAAAACATAATGACTAAAACAGTAAAGCTGCTTATTATAATAGCTTCGGCGGCGGTTATATTGGGACTTATATTAGGTGCGGCGGGATTTTTTATATTCGGAATAGACAGAGAACCGCTCGAGGAGTTTAACAAAAGCTATGACGCCGCAATTACCGGAATTTATATCGACGTGGATATAGCCGATGTCAGGATATACAAAACCGAAGGTGATAAAATAGAGGTCGCCTATTACGACAACGACAATAACTATTTTACCCTTGAGGAACGCGACAGCGAGCTGCATATAAAAAGAAAAAGCCCCCTGTACTGGTTCGGCAGCCTCAACTGGTTCGGCTCCGGTATTAAATATGAGCTTGAGATCGGTATACCGGAAAGCTTTTACGGTACTCTTTGGATCGAAAGCGATGTCGGGGATATAAAGGTCACCGAACTGACGCTGACGGATTGCAAGCTTTCCTCGTCCACAGGGAATATTGACTGCGAATCGGTCATATGTTCCGAAAGCTTCAGCGCTTCGGTAAGCACAGGAAAAATATCGATAACGTCTGTCACGGCAAAAACAATAACCGCCAAGTCCAATACCGGGAATATCAACGGGAAATCGATCATATGTTCCGAACGCTTTAATGCCTCTTTAAACACCGGGAGTATATCGATAACGGATATAGAAGCGAAAAGCATAACCGCTTGCTCCGATACCGGGGGCATTAAAATCAAACGCATGACCGTTTCGGAATCCATATATCTTGAAACAGACACGGGAGACATCTACGGCAGCGTGACCGACGGGATAGGCAATTACACCATAGCCAGCGACACCGATGTCGGCGACAACAATCTGCCCGGGAATCTGACCGGCGGAAGTAAAAAGCTTGAGGTTTATACGGATACGGGCGATATCGAATTCGATTTCAACAAATAGACTGTTGGAAAATGTTCCGTGTAATCATATAAACCGATGAAATAATACCGAAAACAAAAATACCGATAATAACATTAATACCGCCTGCCCGTAAAAACGGCGGGTGGTATTTTTTTACGGAAAGTCCGTTGTTAAATATTCAACATTGGGTGTTTTAATAAAAACATCAACCCGGACGGATGGGGTTTTTCCATATCCGAATATGTGGCTGACGGATGGCTTAAAGATTGTTTTGTAAAGTTAATCAAGCCTCCCCGCGGGTGCGGACATTAAAGCGGCGCTTCTTCAGACGTAAACAATGTCGAAAAATCTGATTTAATTGTTAAAAAGATTGAAAAATCTATTTAATTATGATACACTGTTTTCAAACCAAGGGAGGTAAGCTTAATGAAATACGGAATTTGCAAGAAAAAAGCTTTTACTATCGTTGAACTCGTAATCGTCATAGCCGTTATAGCCATACTTGCGTCGGTGCTGATACCCACGTTCTCCGGTGTTATTGAAAACGCCAATTATTCGTCGGCATTTCAACAGGCGATGAATGAATATAAGAATGACAGCTATTACTATATGTCCCTCGGTTATGGTCAGGGGGTCCCCGACGGCACGGTTTATGAGGCTGACGGGTATTATTTCAAAGCCCAAGAGGGCGGACTGATAAATATTACACTTGATGAATATGAGACATTATGTACAGGTGTAATTAAAAATGTAATCTTCCTTATTGCCGATGGCGGCGGTTACGATAATCTAACTCTTGCCGAGCAAGTAAAAGAGGAATTATTGAATCGCGATATAAATAAAATTTCCGGTGCTAAAACAGAAATAACAACAAATACAATAACCGGTGAGATCCACACGGGTACATATCTTTTGGATTATCTCGTCGGATCGGCGAACACATTGCTCCCCACTACACATGGTTCATATAGCGGAATTGATAACATACATAAAGCGTATATTACGGATTCCTCTGCTGCGGGTACGGCGCTTTCCAGCGGATATAAAACAATATATTGCTATGCCGGTATCGATAGCGAAAAAAATCCTCGCGCATCACTTACCGAGCTTGCAAAGATGAACGGAAAATCAACCGGGATTGTTTCCACCAAAAGCTTTGCGGATGCGACTCCTCTCGCTTATTTAACGGCTCACTCGATTTACCGATATGAATATCATGATAATGCAATTCAATCGGTTTTAGCGGATGTTGACGTTGCTATTTTTGAAGGAACTTATTACGGAGATTTATACGGTACTATAAACGCTTCCGATTCCGCTTACTCCGCAGATTTTATTTTTAATCAAGGTTATGAGCTCATCGACGGCACTAATAATATTGCCTCGCTTAATAAAATCGGAACAGCTGCCGATAAAGCATACCTTGAAGCTATCGTTAACGGCAGCCGTAAAGTCACCAAGCTTTGGGGACCTATGTTGGGAATCAGGAATTCAGGCGGCACGCCCGCCGCTTTTGATACGGCTGCAGATTTGATTAGCTATGATATATACGGCGAAGACGCCGATATTGCGATTGCCAATCAGCCTTCCCTTAAGCTTATGACTCAAGCCGCACTAAAGGTGCTTGAAAACGGCAACAATCCCAACGGCTTCTTTATTATGATTGAAAGCGGCTGCTTGGATAATGCCGCCGAAGGCGGCAATCTGCGCGAGACAATCGGTGAATATTTAGCCTTTGATGAAACATTTGCTTATTGTGTTCAATGGGCAAAGGATCACGGCGACAATACCTTGGTTATTGCTTGTTCTGATCATGACAGCGGCGGATTTTATGGTATTGAAGATAATTTGGATGAAATTGTTGACGCTCTTATTACCGGAACTATAAAAGCTAAAGTAGGTTCCGGTAAATCGGATCAGGTTGTGGGAAAGCTTGTTAACTATTCCTCATGGAAAACATTGCTTACAAACGCCGGATATAATTCCGCAAGCATGGGTATTCATAGTGGCCATACCGATATGTGCATACCTGTTTCCATGTATTGCCCCGCAACAATTAAAAACATAATACTTAAAAATATGGGATTACCTACAAGCGGTGATGAAAGCACGATTCGTACCGGAACCTCACTTTATTATGTGGGAAATTCCAACCAGGATGCGAATGGCGTACCTATTTCCGGATCAAATGGAGTCCCGCAATACCGCTCAGCCGCTTTGAACAGTGATTACATTATAGAAAACACAGATATTGCCCATGCCATCGCAAAGATAGCCAATATGGGAAGCCTTGATGTTGCAACCTCTAAACTCTTTGTAAAAGCTGGAAGCTATACGAGCGACGGTTCATCGGCAACCGGTACGCTTTCAGGTATTTTCGGAAACGGTACAATTACAATTGATACCGATAACAGGAAGTCTCAATATTCATGGTACTATCCAATGACATTCAGTTTAGGTACGATTAACACCGCTCGTAATACAATTACTTATAACGACGGTACACAATTTACAAAGATAGGTAATTTTCAGCCGAGAACAATTTACGCATTGAATGCGATTTCGGGTACGGCAATGACCACGGCTGCGTCCGGTTCGTTATTCTTACCGCAAAGTGTTCTTATTGAAAGCAACCTTGCTTATGCGGTAAACTTTACAACGGAAACAAAGCACGAATATTTAACTTCTTTAACCATACCGGTCAATTCAGATACATTTACTCTTCCAAATAAAACCTTACCGCAATTATACGGTGGTGTCGGTAAGACAATAACTTCTTTCACGTTGAACGGAAAAACATACAGCCCGGGGCAAACGGTTGATACAAATGAAATCTTTTCTGACGGAAACACCGTAACTTTCTCATTTACCGTCGGTAATTAAAAACAAGCTTACCGTTTTTTATTTTTAAATCATTAAAAAAACATTGAAAGAGCGGGATTTCTGTGATATACTGCACACAAATCCCGCTTTCTGCATACGGAGGAATATTTTTATGAAAACAGTTAAATTCTTTAAGCATATACTGCTGTCCATGCTTACCGCTTCGCTGATGGTACCGCTTGGCGTTTCGTCGGAAGCGGCATCGTCCGACGAAAACCTTGTAAAGGGTCTCGGTTATACGGTTGAGACCGGTGTGGACATCACCCACAGCTACGCCCTGTTCGGCAATGAAACCGATCCCGCCTTGGGTAAGCTGACCGACGGTAAAAAAGCCTCGTCAGATGCTTATGCCGACAAGGAATGGAACACATTCTACAGAGGGCTTTCGAGATCGATAATATTCGAACTTCCCGAGGAAAAGGCGGTTACGGGCTTTGAGATTTCTCTATTACAGAATAACTCCGCGGGAATTCAGCTTTCAAACTATTATGACCTTTATATTTCCGAAAACGGCACGGATTGGATGCTTGCCTATTCGTATGATTCTTCCGACAAGACCGCCTGCACATATACCAGACGCTTAAAAATAACCGCCGTAAGCATAGGAAGATTCAAAGCGAAATACGTTAAAATAAAATTCCGGCTCGAGGTCAACGCGTATATCGACGAAATTGAGGTATACGGCGGCGAAACTGACGGCACGGAAGCGGCATTTGTTAAATATGTTGACCCTTACGACTATAAAAACGCTTATAATTCCGGAGTCGAGGGCTGCAAGGATATGGTGCTGCTGTACTGCGGTTATAAGGGAAAGTACGATATTAGCTTCGTCCAGAACACCGAGGAGGAGATGCTGTACTACTGCGGCTATGTATCCAAGAACGGCGAAATGCTCGACACCATGTTCGACTCGTTTATGTTTTCCGCCTTGGGCAACGCCGCGCCCTCCGGAAGAACCTTAAATCAGGGCGGCGACGCTCCGCTTATGTCCGACTGGCAGTATTACATCGACAGCATTTTCGATACCGAATACAACTGCGGCGCCATCGAACGCGCGCTTGACAGCGTCAAAGCGGCCACCGACAAGAACGACTATACCATGAAGCTTATCATCAATATGCCATACCCCAACATTTCGGCTGACAAGCCTTTCGGCGACATAGACGGCGACGGCGAGGACGAGCTGTGCCGCAGCAAGGAAGAGCAGCTTGCGATATACGGCTGGTTTATGGACGCGGTTATAACAAAAATGGAAGAACGCGGCTATAAAAATATTGAGCTCGGCGGCTTTTACTGGGAACCCGAAAACATAATAACCGGCTTGGGAGAGGAGGAATACGGCTTTATATACAGGGTTTCGGAGCTTGTGCACGAAAGAGATGTTAACTTTTTCTGGATACCCCTCCTTTACGCCAACGGTATGGATAAAGCATACGAAATGGGTTTCGACTGCGCCATGATGCAGCCTAACCTCTCTTTCCTTGACTACGGTGAGCCGGAAATGCTGTACGGGCTTGACGAAGCCATACGCAAATACGGATTAGGCATTGAGATGGAGATACACTGGGACGCCGTAAATTTAAGCTCTGCCGATAACGCCAAGCGTTTAAACCAGTTTTATTCCTACCTTGACGGCGGCTATCGTTTAGGATATATGACGGACGCTTCGCATTCGTATTATCAAAACTCCAATCCCGGTTCGTTCTATGTATGCGCCAAATCAAATTCCGAAAAACTGCGCTCCGTTTACGACGATGTATACGCCTTCATTAAGCACACCTATGTACCCCATATCCCGACTCTTACCTCAAAGGATTTCAAGACCGAGGTCGATGAAAAGCTGTACGGCTACATAAACGCC
>JAQVQF010000118.1 GCA_028701715.1 Eubacteriales bacterium
GGATATAGAAAAAGCCTCCGTGATGGCAAAGAAGAGCGGATATACCGTCAAAATTGTTACCATTGACGGTCAGATAATAAACGCCGGCGGTTCTTATACCGGCGGATCGTCGCAAAAGAAGGTCGGTATTTTCACCAGAAGCAGCGACGTTGAAAAGCTCGACGCGGAAATTGCGTCGATAAATAACGCTTTGATTGAAGCGCAGCTGAAGCATCGCTATACCGAAAAAGAAATCGAACGATTAAGAGCAGAAGCATTAGACGTAAGCTCTCTGCTGGAAACGCTTACCGGTGAATACGATAAGATAAGAAATCTGTTTTCGGAAGCCGCCGCAATTTACGGCGAGGAAGAAAAAAAGCTCGGCGAGATAATAGCCTGTCACAGCGCGGGCGAAAACGAAAAAGCTGTCCTTGCCGAAAAGCTTATAAAATACGAAGCCGAAGCGGAATTGCTGCGCGGTATAAAATCCGAATCTGAAAAAACCGCCGCGGACGCGGACGAGGAGCTCAAGAGCATAACCTCAGGTGCGGACGATATTAAGGATAAGCTAAATTTCATGGGTATGGAGCTTATTACGGTAAACGCAAAGGCGGCATCGTCGGGCGAAAAGTTAGACGAGCTAAAAGCCCGGCTTGCGGAGGAAAATGAAAAAGCGGCAGAAATAGCCGAAGAAATAATCGCCTGCGAAAAGGTTTTACGGGAAAACGAGCTGACCGCCAAGCAAAACCTCGTAAAAATACACGAATATGAAAACGAAGCGAAAGCTGTAACCGAAGAAAAGACAAAAATCGATATCAAGCTGGAAGAACGAGAAAAATCCCTGCCCGAAAGGCGTTCGCGGATAAAATTCGCGCAAATCAGAAGGGAACAGGCATTTGAAAGCCATACGAAACTCGAAACCGGGCAGAAGGCGGCAAGAGAGGAATACGGCGAAATCATTTCCCGTCTCTGGGACGAATATGAGCTTACCTATACCGGAGCGGAGGAATTTCGTCTTCCGCCGGACGCAAGGGACAAAATGCCCGCCCGTCTGAATTCGGCGAAAGCGAAAATACGCGCCATGGGCGCCATAAACGTCAAGGCGGTGGAGGAATACGATGAAATAAAAGCACGGCGCGATTTCCTCAAAGCCCAAACCGACGACTTAAATCGCACACGGCGAAAGCTCGACGCCGAAATAGCGAGGCTGAGCAACACCATGGAAAAAACATTTCTTGAAACCTTCGGGCGCATTAACAAAGCGTTCGGCGGCGTGTTTACGGAGCTTTTCGACGGCGGCTCGGCAAGGCTTGAGCTTACCGAACCGGAAAAACCGCTGGAATGCGGCATAGATATTATTCTGCATCCTCCGGGAAAATCAATTAAATCGATATCGCTCCTTTCCGGCGGGGAACAGTCCTTCGCCGCGATAGCTCTCTACCTTGCGCTGCAGGAGATAAACCCGTCGCCGTTTTGTATTTTCGACGAAATAGAAGCGGCGCTCGATGAGGTTAACCAATCAAAGCTGATGGATTATATCAGGGAACATTGCGCCCGGACACAATACATATTGATCACTCATCGCAGAGGCACCATGGAGCGTTCCGATACATTGTACGGAATCACCATGCGGGAAAAGGGCGTTTCCGAATATCTGCGCCTGAATCTCGATACCCTTGGGGACAGAATACGCGAATATACCGACAGCCCCGCCAAACAGCCGTGATTAATGATAAATCGAATGGGTATTGGATTTAAAGCCAAACGGAACGGAAGCGCGTTACCAAACGCTCAAACAATAAATTATAGTCTTTGCGGTTTGTATAACCGCAATTTCAAAAAGTCGAACCGTTTTGCTTGCAAAACCGTTTTGCTTGCAAAACAGTTCTACTAGTAGAACTGTTCTATAAACAGAACGCCAAAGGTTTACGGTTCGACGGAAAGACATGGTCATATAAATGGGATTTTTCGATAAACTGAAATCGGGACTTAAAAAAACCAAGGATTTGCTGGTAAAGCCCGTAAACGCTCTGTTTTCCTCCGCCGACAGGGTTGACGACGAATTTTACGAGGAACTTTTCGATCTGCTTGTGGCGTCGGACGTCGGCGTGGATGCTTCCGGGGAGATAGTTAAGAAGCTTAAAGCAAACCTTAAGGAAATGAAAATCAAGGAAGTTTCCGCCGCGAAGGAGGAATTCCGCAAAATACTTTACGGTATGATAGGCGAGGATGTTCCTCTTAACATCAAAGGCAGCACCGTGATGCTTATAGTAGGAGTCAACGGCGTGGGTAAAACCACGTCTATCGGAAAGATCGCACTGATGCTTAAGCGGGAAGGAAAGAAGGTTATGCTCTGCGGAGCGGATACCTTCAGAGCCGCCGCCATAGAGCAGCTTAATATATGGAGCGGCAGAGCGGGAGTGCCCATGATAAGCCAGTCGGAAGGCGCCGACCCCGCGGCGGTGGTTTTCGACGCCTGCGCCGCCGCCAAAAAGCAGAACGCCGATGTGCTTATAGTGGATACCGCCGGAAGGCTTCACAATAAAAAGAACCTTATTGACGAGCTTTCCAAAATAAACCGCGTGATTTCCCGGGAATGGCCGGAAGCAAACCGTGAAACCCTGCTTGTGCTTGACGCCGTCACCGGACAAAACGGATTGATACAGGCGCGTGAATTTACAAAAGCGGCATCGGTGGACGGCATAGTTCTGACCAAGCTCGACGGCACCGCCAAGGGCGGCATTGTCCTTGCCATACGCCATATGCTGGGCATACCCGTCAAGCTGATAGGCGTGGGTGAAGGTCAGGAGGATCTGCAGCCTTTTTCCGGGCATGACTTTATTTCCGCCATGTTCGAGGATTGATAATAATGACTGATATTGTTCTCGCAACGAAAAACAATCATAAAATAAAAGAGCTTAACGCTATGCTTTCCCCATATATCGCAGGGAAATTCGTTATAATTTCAATGGAAGAGGCGGGTTTTAACGGCGATATGGAGGAATCGGGTACAACCTTTGAGGAAAACACCCGAATAAAAGCCGAAACGGTATGCCGCGCAACGGGGCTTATCGCTTTTGCGGACGATTCCGGGCTTGAAGTGGACGCGCTTAACGGCAGACCGGGAATTTATTCCGCGCGTTACGGCGGTGATGACGCGGATTACGATAAAAAAATCAGGCTTCTGCTATCGGAAATGGAAAACATCGCCGATGAAAAACGCACCGCTCGATTTGTTTCGGTGTTCTGCTGCGTTTATCCGAACGACGGAAAATGCGTAATGGCGAGGGGCGAATGCGAGGGAATAATTATCCGCGAAAAACTGGGCGACGGAAATTTCGGCTACGATCCTGTCTTTTATTATCCGCCGTACGGTAAAACTTTCGCACAAATGACAACAGAAGAAAAAAATACCGTCAGCCACAGAGGAAGAGCCGTCGAAAAATTTATTAAAATGTTATGCCTTGACAAATAATAAGCATATATGATATTCTTATTAAATAAGCGATAATACCCGATGACCGGCAAGCGCCGGACTGCGGGGCATATGTTTGCTGGAGGGACGCCAAGTGTATTTTGATTTTCATTATATCCTGAATCAGCTCGGTTCGGTGGGTATAGCCGATATATTCGACATACTCATAGTTGCGTTTGTTTTTTATTATCTTTTTAAATTTGTGCGTGAACGCAGAGCGGGCAAGCTGGCGCTGGGAGTTATTCTTATACTCATAATGCTTTTCATAAGCAACCTGGTCGATATGCGCGCCACTCATTTTATTTTAAAAGCCGTTGTAAATGTCGGGCTTATCGCACTGCTTATTGTATTTCAACCGGAATTGAGAAGCATGCTTGAAAAAATGGGCGGTGAATCTCTCAAGGGCTTCAAGAGCAAGCTTGACAAATCGACCGCCGCTCAATACAAAGCCGTTATCGGCGAAATATGCTACGCGGCGGAAAATTTTTCGTCGGGCAGAACAGGCGCGCTTATTGTTATCGAAGGCTCGACCAAGCTGGGCGACGTTATAAAGACCGGAACGATAATCGACGGACAGATATCGTCGTTCCTTTTGGGTAATATCTTTTTTAATAAAGCGCCTCTTCACGACGGCGCCGTGGTTATACGCGGGCTGCGCATTCTTGCCGCCGGCTGCTTTTTACCCCTTTCCACTAATCCCGACATAGTAAGAGACCTCGGCACCCGTCACAGAGCGGGTATCGGAATGAGTGAAAACAGTGACGCCACCGTTATAATTGTCAGCGAGGAAACGGGAATAATCAGCGTCGCCATCGACGGGGAATTGAAACGCGGCTTTAACCGCAGCGAACTTGAACAATTCCTTACCACTCTGCTTATCAGGGAACAGGAGCACAGGGGCGTTAAGGATCGGCTGTTCGGAAAAAGGGGCGGCGACGGGGAGGATGGATTCGATGAATAGCTATTCCGCGTCAAACGGTATCACTCTTGAAAAAAAGCCTTCAAAAAAGCGTATTTATACTTTTTTTGTAATGCTCGTGGCATTCGCTTCCGCATTGCTGCTGTGGTTTTATGTGTTGGGCTATGATTCCCCCTATTATAAAAAGGAATTCGATGTTCCGGTCGTGGTAGAAGGAGTGTCATCCTTGCGTGAAAGCATGGGATATACCGTTATTTCGGATTTCGGCTTTTCCATAAAAGTCACGGTTTCCGGCACGCAAAACGAGGTCAATAAGCTGCGCTCAAGCGACATAAAGGCATTTGTGGACGTTTCCGGCGTGACCGTTCCGGGCAACAACACGCTTCCCGTCAATGTTACCGTATCCAATGAAAATGAAATAACCGTGGAAGCAAAAAGCGTCGATTCCGCCGTAATATTTATAGACAAAAATATCGTCGCAGAAATACCGGTAAAAATTGACATCACAGACTATACCCTTGAATCCGGCTACAGTGTGGGCGACTTTATTACTTCTCCGGTGACGGTTACGGTGGAAGGGCCCGAATCCGAGCTTTCAAAAATCGCATATGCTTACGGTGTGGTTCAACCGGGCGCACTGACGCATTCAACGAAATTCAATACCTCGGTAGCGCTTTACGATAACGGCAACAACAGAGTGACCAACAGCTTTATCAGTCTTAAGGACACCAGCGTCACCGTCAACCTTCCGGTGTATAAAACGGTTAACCTTCCGGTTAAGGTGTACTTTGTCAGCGGATATTTCAGCACCGAATCCGCTGCGATAACGCTTTCCGATAATTATATTACGGTTAAGGGACTTGTGGAGGATTTCGAAGGCTTAACGGAAATTAAAATAAACGTGGCGGAAAACACCCTAACCTCGGATACCGTTGTTAAGCAGCTTGTTCTTCCGACGGGAATCGAATGCGTTAGCGGGCAGAAATCCATTATCGCCACAATAACCTTCAACGAAATTGTTATGCGAGCGGTCGCCGCCAGCTGTTCGGCGGTGTGCGACATTATCAACGCTCCGACCGACAAAGACATAACCGTTGTGACGGCAAATCTTAACGTTAAATTCATGGGACCGGTCGAGGGGCTGCTGAACCTTTCGCAAAGCTCCTTCAGAGCGGTCATCGACCTTTCAAATATAATACTCGAATCGGGCAAAACCTATTATGTGCCCGCGGATATTCGGTTGAACAAGGGCGACGACGGACTTTTAAACGGTATATATCCAAGCGGCGAATATGCCGTGACAATTTCGGTAAACGACAGGGAGGAGTAATTATTGCTGGGAGATAACTGGTCTGTTTCGGTAGTTGACAGAGAAAAGGAAGAACAGCTGGCGGCAGTGCTTTTAGTAGGAAAGCTGACAGCCAGAGTCCTCATATCCAGAGGTTACGACACCCCGCAGCTTGCCGGACAGTTTTTAAGAAAATCAAATCTGGAATTGTATGACCCTTTTCTTATGAAAGATATGGACAGAGCCTGTGCCCGCATAAAAGAGGCACTGGATAAAAACCAGGCGATATGTATATACGGCGATTACGACGTTGACGGGGTGACATCCACCACCGCTCTTTATTTATACCTAAAATCAAAGGGCGCGCGTTGCCGATGCTTTATTCCGGAACGTCTTTCCGAAGGCTACGGGCTTAATAAAACGTCCATTGAAGAAATATCGAAAGATACTAACCTGATTATCACGGTGGATACCGGTATTACCGCCATTGAGGAAACCGAATATGCCTCAACGCTCGGATTGGATATAATAATCACCGACCATCACAACTGCCGCGACACACTCCCTTCTGCCTGCGCCGTGGTTAATCCCCACAGGCCTGATTGCGCTTATCCCTTCAAACAGCTTGCGGGAGTGGGAGTGGCTTACAAATTGATATGCGCGCTGGAGGGCAATTGCAGTAAAATATTCGACGAATACGCCGACCTTACCGCTATAGGCACCGTCGCCGATGTCATGCCCATTATCGACGAAAACCGACTTATCGTGGACATGGGCTTGAAAAAGCTTGAAAACACGGAAAGAGCGGGGCTTCGCGCTCTTATGGATAATACCGGCGTGACGGATGATAACGGAAAAAGGCGAATACATACTTCCACCGTAGGATATATTCTCGCACCGAGACTGAACGCGGCGGGGCGTATTGCTTCCGCGAATAAATCTCTTGAGCTGCTGCTTGAAACAGATTATACAAAAGCGGACATACTCGCCAAGGAACTGTGTGAAATAAACAGGAAACGCCAAAATACCGAGCAAACAATATACGAGGAAGCCATCAAGCAGATAGGCGAATACCGGGGCGACAGATACAGCTACATACTATACTCGGAAGACTGGCATCAGGGCGTGGTCGGTGTGGTGGCAAGTAAAATTGCGGAAAAATACTCGCTGCCCGCCATATTATTTTCCTTCGACGGAGAAATCGGCAAGGGAAGCGGAAGATCCGTCAAGGGATTGAGCCTGACGGATATACTGGACAAATGCGCGGATTTGCTTATAGAATACGGAGGGCATGAGCTTGCCGCCGGTCTTTCGATAGAAAAAAAGAACCTTGCAGAATTTACAGAAAGGTTTGAACGCCTTTCCCGCGGGCAGCTTGAAAATAAAAACACCCTGCAGCCTGTGGATATAGACTGCGAGCTGTTTTTTAACGAGATAAGCATCGAAAACGCGTTTGATCTGCTTTCACTCGAGCCTTTCGGCCTTTCCAATCCCCTGCCTCAATTTATAATTAAAAATGTGCTTATCACCGAAATTACCCCTTTATCTTCCGATAGGCATATAAGGCTAAAAATAAAGGATAAATTCGGCAAGCGTGAAATCAACGCGGTTTATTTCGGAATAAGCCATTGTGAATTTCCGTTCTGCCGCGGCGATGTATGCGAAATGGCCTGTACGCTGGGTATAAACGAATACCACGGCATATCTTATCCGCAGATACTGATACGAGCCGTCAGGCCCTGCACCGGCGAAAGGGATGCCATATGCCGTTCCCGCGAATATTATTCCAGGGTGATTGACAGAGACGACGCGTCCTCGCTGCCGCCGGAGATAATACCTACCGTTGAGGATTTCCGTACCGTTTATCGTGTGCTGAAGCGGGAACTGGCAAACGAAAGAAA
>JAQVQF010000119.1 GCA_028701715.1 Eubacteriales bacterium
CCCCGATAATTTCACAGAATTCCACATTAACACTCTGCGGGAACATGGGGGAACGCTGCAGCGCGTTGCCGGGCGTTTCGATATCCATACCGTCGATATTTTCCGTAAACGCCACCGCGTGGGGATTTCCCATCGAAACACAGGTGTAGCTGTAATCACCGATTTCATATTCGATGACGGGTTTATCGCATTCGACGGGTATATCGTAAGGATTAAAGGAAGCGTTTCCCATATCCACCGAAGCGCCCGTACATATGCCGTCCTTCAACTGAAGCACGATTGTTTTGACGCCGGAGGCTGTCTCAATTTTTAAGGTATCCTTTTTAACATAGCCCTCGTCATAAAGGAATTTCGCCACGCAGCGTATGCCGTTGCCGCACATTTTTCCCTCGCTGCCGTCGGCGTTGAACATTCTCATGCGGCCGTCGGCGATTTCGGAAGGCATCACCAGTATCACGCCGTCGCCGCCGACCGAAAAGCGGCGGGGAGACATTTCGACCGCAAGCGCCGAGGGATCTGACACTGTCTGCCTGAAGCAGTCTATATAAATATAATCGTTGCCGATTCCGTGCATTTTTACAAAATCAATTTTCATCACAAATCACCCAACAGATCGGTCATCGTGTAAAGCCCGGGCTTTTTATCCTTCATGAACGCCGCTGCGGTGAGCGCGCCTTCGGCGAACATTCCGCGGCTTTCCGCCGTGTGGGTGACGGTAAAAGTCTCGTTGCCGGCGTAGAAGGTGACCTCATGCACGCCGCTGACATTCCCGCCGCGTACCGACGAAACGCCTATATCGCCCTGCTTTCTGGGACATATACCGTTCCTGCCCGTCACGATTTCACCGCCCGTGATTGATTTCACCGTTTCGGCGAGCAGCTTTGCAGTCCCGCTGGGAGCGTCAAGCTTTTTATTGTGGTGGCGTTCGACTATTTCCACGTCGGAATCCGCAAAGAACGAAGAAGCTTTTTTAACCACCGCGTTAAGAAACGCCACACCCGCCGACATGTTGGGTGAAAAGAATATCGGCACCGCCCGTGAGGTGGTGGCTATTATCGCTTTTTCGTCCTCCGTCTGACCCGTCGTCGCGATGACGAGAGACATATTCCTTGCCAGCGCGTAACCGCAAAGCTCGTCGGCCGCCGAATGATGGGAAAAATCCACTATCGCGTCCGCGCTTTCGGTAATATCCGTAAGCTTGCGGTAAACGTCGGGTATATCGGAATTAGCGTCGCAGTAAGCGGCGACGGTTATTCCTTTATATCCTTTTTTTATTAATTTGTCAACCTCGGTTCCCATGCGTCCGAGAGCGCCGTTGAGTATAATTCTCATATTAAATTCAAACCTTTCATCAAAGCGGCAAGCCTTTCGCGGTTGGGCTGCTCCATGTTGGTCAGGGGCAGGCGAAGTATATCCTTGCAGAAGCCCATTTCGTTCATGGCGGCCTTGACCGGGATAGGATTCACCTCGCTAAACAGCGCGTCGATTACAGAATGATATTTATATTGCAAAAGCGCCGCTTTTTCTGCATTCCCGGCAAAGAATTCGTCGCATATCATTTTTGTTTCCGCGGGCATGATATTTGAAAGCACCGATATAACTCCGCTACCGCCGAGGGACAGAAGAGGCACTATCTGGTCGTCGTTTCCGGAATACATATCCAGCTTTCCGTGCACGTACGACATGGTTTCTACAATTTTAGAAATATTGCCGTTGGCTTCCTTGAAGCCGGTAATATTGGGGTGATCCGCCAACGCCGCGTAGGTTTTAGGCTCGATATTTATTCCCGTCCTCGAGGGTACATTGTATAAGATTACCGGTACGGTTGCGGCGTCGGCTATGGCGGTAAAGAGGGCGACAAGCCCCTTTTGGGTGCATTTGTTGTAATAGGGCGTCACCACAAGCACACCGTCCGCGCCGTATTCGCAGGCGCGCTTTGTCAGGTCGAGCGCATATGCCGTGTCGTTCGAGCCGGTCCCTGCGATGACGGGGATTTTTCCGGCAGAGCGGTTTACGGCAAACGCTATGACCTCGCGGTGCTCGTCGTCGGTGAGGGTGGAAGCCTCGCCCGTGGTGCCGCAAACAACCAGCGCGTCTATGCCGGATTCTATCTGCCAGTCGATAACTTTTCCGAACGATTCATAATCGATCCCGTTGTCATTAAACGGTGTAATAAGGGCGGTGGCAACCCCTTTGAAAATTCTTTTCTTTTCCATTTTAAAAAGTCCCTTTCCTGAATAAAAATAACAAAAAAAGCCGTCCGGGACGGCCACCATAAAAACAACACGACAATAAAAAGCATTGTTGATTTATGATAGCTCTCCGCATTCTTTCTGCGACAGTCGCCGGGATATTCTACCGGCGCCCAGATCGGATAAACCCCGCAGGCTGATCCGTCTTCGGCGTTCGCGCCTTTTACCGGCTGGGCTGCGGCCCATTTGTACCGGATACTCATCGCGTAACGCACCTCTATCTGTGCGCATGATAGCATAACATTAAATCATTGTCAAGCGGTATTGTATAAAATTGGAGAAATGCCGTGAAATTGTCATAAATTGTCCGTCGTTTTGTGCTGTGTGACAAAAAATGAGCCTGTTGTGCTTGACAATAACAAGCTTTTATCATATTATGTTCAAAAGGGGATATAAATTATGAAAAAAGCCTTGTCATTGCTTATCGCTTTAGCCCTAATACTTGTTTCGTTTTCATATATGACGATAACGGCGGACGCCGTGCGGAACGGGTATACATATTCGACCTATTACAAGCAGTCGGTTTATTACAATCGTTTGATGGATGTCGTGCTGACCGGAGATATGAGGACCAATCTCGTCAACATAGCCAAGTCTCAGCTGGGTTATCACGAGGGCAATTCGTTTTCCCAGCTGGGCGGGACAAACGGCAGCGGCAGCGGGAATTATACCGAAGCCGGCTATTGGTTCGGCACGGAAATCCTCGACTGGGGTGAAGGCTATTTCGACGCGTGGTGCGCCATGTTCGTATCCTGGTGCGCCCGTCAGGCGGGAATACCCGAATCCATAATAGCCAACGCCGTGCGCGCGCGGGCGGATTCATCAAGCGAAAGCGGCGGATGGTATAATTTTCATGTGGACAGCAAATATTCCGGTTATACTCCACAGCCGGGCGATCTGATATTCTTCTGCTGGGCGGGTAACAATTCGTCCTGGGACCATGTGGGCATAGTATGGTATACCACCGCCGATTCGGTGGTCACGATCGAGGGCAACCAGAACAACTGCGTCTGTTCCTGTACATATTCGCTCGATTCTCCGTATATAATCTGTTACGGGGTACCCGATTATATTAAATATGAAGGAACACCCGTCGGCTATGAGCTGTGGAGAGTAAACGCTTCGTCGGGGCTGAACGTCAGAAACGGCGCGGGATCCTCCTACGCCGTACACGGAACCTTTGCGAATTATACAGAAATTAAAATCACCGAAAAAGTAAAGGTTTCGGGTACCGTTTGGGGAAAAACAAGCTTTAACGGTGTCGAAGGCTGGTGCAGCCTCGGCTATTGCAAGTATATAGAAGGAAAAATAATTCCTCAAAGCTTAGCCGATTTGATAACGATAGACGCCAAGGCTTATGAGGAAAACGGTTTTCTTGCGGTATCCGTTTCGCAATTCGTCGCCGCGGATATATTCAGGTCAACCTGTGACATAAAGGTTTACAGGAACGGGATTTTATCCTCCGGATACCTTGCCACGGGCGACGCCGTCAGGGCTTACAACGGTGAAACGCTTCTGTTTGAAAATAAAATCGCTGTAAAGGGCGACCTTTTCGCCGACGGGAAATGCGACACGAAGGATTATATCGTGCTGAGACTGTATATCCTCGGTATAACCGCTCTTGACGGAGAATATCTGACCGCCGCCGATTTCAACGGCGACGGCAATATCAACGCCACGGATTATATAGGCTTGAGGCTTAGAATATTGGGCATAGGATAATAATTTGAAAATGAAAATTAAATATGGAAAATTGCAGCACAGAACCGTTTTAAAAGCCTTCCCCCGGGGGGCTCTCCCTATCGGGAGGGGGGACCGCGCAGCGGTGGATGAGGGGTTATCTCTTAGAATATGAAACAAACTCTGCCCGGAGTTTTCCGGTATAAGCCTTCCCCCGGGGGGCTCTCCCTATCGGGAGGGGGGAACCGCGCAGCGGTGGATGAGGGGTTATCTCATAGAATACGCAATAATATTTTACCCGGAGTTTTCCGGGCATTATTTTTTTCGGTATTGTTTTATCGCGGTTGACATTTTCACCTCAAGGTATATAATATAACCCGTGAGGTGTATCATATGAAGATACTGATAAAAGACGTAACCGCCGCGCTGCGTACAGGGAAAGGAAAATATTCGACGGTAAAAACCGATATATGTATCGAAGGCGGAAAAATTGTTTCCGTAGGAAATATACAAGAAAATTATTTACCCGATAAAGTGATAAACGGTGCCGGGCTTCTTGCGCTTCCCGGTCTTATTAACGCCCATACCCATGTTTACATGACCTGCCTGCGCGGAATTGCCGACGACCTGCCCTTCGACGAATGGCTGTTCGGACGCATTTTACCCAACGAGGATAAATTGACCGCAAAAGACGCTTACGCTTCCTCGCTTTTGGGCTGCGCCGAGATGCTGAAATCCGGCACCACCGCTTTCCTTGACATGCATATGTTCCCCGGAAAATCGGCGGAAGCCGCGCTGAAAACGGGTATGCGCGCCTGCCTTTCGAGAGGGCTTGTCGGCTCCGGAGACGATGAGGCGGGTTCGACGCGTCTTAAGCAGGCGAAGGCTGAAATTGCGAAATACGGCGGTTATGATACGCTTTCATTTATGCTCGCGCCCCATTCCATCTACACCACCGACGCGGAATACCTAAAAAAAGTATCGGAGGAAGCAAAAAAGCTGAATCTGCCCTTGCATATTCATGTTTCGGAATCCCTGCGCGAGGTGGAGGACTGCCGTAAAAAGCACAGTAAATCCCCCGTAAAATATCTTGAGGATTTGGGTGTTTTTGAAAACAAGGTGACAGCCGCTCATTGCGTGCATATTTCCGACGAAGATATTGAAATCCTTGCAAAACACAATGTAAATGTCGCGCTCTGTCCGAGAAGCAATTTAAAGCTCGGCAACGGCATAGCCCCGGTTAAAAAGCTGCTGGATCGCGGAATAAATCTCTGCGTGGGCACCGATTCCGCCGCTTCCAACAACACCCTGAACCTGTTTCCGGATATGTCGCTGACCACTCTGCTTCATAAGGGCGCAAATATGGATGCTTCGGCGGTGACCGCCGGCGAGGTACTCGATATGGCGACCTGTAACGGCGCCAAAGCGCTGGGTATAAATTCGGGCGAGCTTGCTGTCGGTAAGAATGCCGACATAGTTATGCTGAATACGAATTTACCTCAGCTTGAACCGAAAAACGACCTCATTTCGTCGCTGTGCTATTCGGCAAACGGCTCGGAGGTCGATACCGTCATAATAAACGGGGAAATCGTGCTGAAAAACGGAAGGCTGACAAAAATAAACGAAAAAAGCGTATGCGCAAATTCCGAAATAATTATTGAAAGGTTAATTGAAAGATAAATCTTTCAATCTGCAAATTTTTGTATTTGCGGTTTAAACAACCGCAATTTCGGCAAGCCGAAACTACCAAAAAATTTGCTTTGTAACAGAAAGGAATGGTAATTTAGATGAGCGAGATAAGAGACGAAAAGCTTTGGGAAAGCGGAAAAACCAAAATCGACTGGGTCAGGCGCAATATGCCGCTGCTGCGTTCGATAGAAGATAATTTCAAAAAAGAAAAGCCCTTCGCCGGGCTCAGGGTGGCTCTGTCGGTGCATCTTGAGGCGAAAACCGCTTATCTTTGCAAGGTGATGGCATCCGGCGGCGCGGAAATGCATATCACGGGCAGCAACCCTCTGTCAACTCAGGACGACGTTGCCGCCGCCCTCGTGCATGACGGGCTGAATGTCTACGCCTGGCACGGTTCGTCCGACGACGAATACGAAAGGCATACCTCAAGAGTTATCGAGGCGGGTCCGAATATCATAATCGACGACGGCGGAGACCTTGTGAACCTTATCCATACAAAATACCCGGAATTGCTCAAGCAGGTTATCGGCGGCTGCGAGGAAACCACCACCGGCATTATCCGCCTGAAGGCGATGGATACCGCCGGTATGCTTAAATTCCCCATGATGCTGGTCAACAACGCCCGGTGCAAGCATTTCTTCGATAACCGCTACGGCACGGGGCAGTCGGTCTGGGACGGAATAAACCGCACAACAAATCTGATTGTCGCCGGGAAGACCGCGGTTGTCGCCGGTTACGGCTGGTGCGGCAAGGGCGTGGCGATGAGGGCGAAGGGGCTGGGCGCTTCCGTCATAGTCACCGAGGTGGATCCCGTCAAGGCGATCGAAGCGGTGATGGACGGCTTTAAGGTCATGAAAATGACAGAAGCGGCAAAGGTCGGAGATTTCTTTGTGACCGTCACCGGCTGCCGCGACGTTATCACCGAGGAAAGCTTTATGAACATGAAGGACGGCGCGATACTTTGCAACGCCGGGCATTTCGACGTCGAGGTTAATGTTGCCGCGCTGCGGAAAATAGCCGCAGAGGAATATATGGCAAGGAACAACATAACGGGTTACAGGCTTTCAAACGGCAATACTCTATTCGTGCTCGGGGAAGGGAGACTGGTCAATCTCACCTGCGGCGACGGTCATCCCGCGGAAATTATGGATATGTCCTTTGCCATTCAGGCGCTTTCGGCGGAATATCATGTGAAAAACAAGGGCAGGCTTGCGGGTACGGTGGATGTCCCGGAGGAAATAGACAGAAAAGTCGCGGAAATGACGTTAAATTTCTGGGACTGCGAGATAGATGTCCTGACCGAAGCGCAAAAGGAGTATTTGGGAAGCTGGAACGCTTAGATTAATTGAAAATTGAATATTTAGGTAAAAAAATCCCGGGAAACCGGGATTTTTTTGAAAGATTTCCCTTGAGGGAGTTTCTCTATCGGGAGGGGGGGACCGCGCAGCGGCGGATGAGGGGTATATTAAATATTGGCTTTTTCGATAATTCCTTTATTCTCAAGGAAAGATGCGTTTTCGCATATGCAGTTTACCGCCGTGAAGCGTTTTATTATACCATTGTTCAATACACAGATTATACGGTTATCCGTTTTGTTTTCAAGATGAACATTATCCATTTCAAGGTTGTCGACAAACGTATTCTTGCCGATTCCGACGGTCGGCAGCGGGCAGACCGATTCCTCCCTTATGAAGTTTTCGATTTTCAACCTTGTGACATGCACGTTGTCGCCGATAACAAGAAACGGCTCATAATTCCCCGCGACATCGCCGGTTCCCTTGCAAAACGAGGCGAACACGTTGACGATAACTATATATTC
>JAQVQF010000120.1 GCA_028701715.1 Eubacteriales bacterium
CTTTATACCCAATTGTATATGCTGATGGTGATATATACCTGATGAAATGCACCGCAGAAACCGTGGATGTGTATACGGTCACGCTGGGCAACGCCGATGTGTCTCATTTATATGATAGTTAAATAATATAAAATCAAATATTATAATAAATGTGAGATGTTTGTCATTAATAAAAGGGAAGTCAAGAGATGAATATGTTAAAAAACAGCTGAAAAGCCAATGACGCCAAATAAGTGTTGATAATAGTAACAAATAATGATAATACAGTATTAATCTCTAATAACAAAATCAAAAGGAGAATAACCCGGCAATGAAAAGATTGATCATCATTATTTTAGCGCTGCTATTATCACTGACACTTGCTGCTTGTTCAGAAGCAATTGAAGCAAATGAAAGCACGGATAATTTTTCTGTTCAAAGCTCCGCGGTAAATATTGATACGGAGCAGTCGTTCACAGCGGCTTCGGGTGAATCAACGGCGGAAGAAACAAGCGAAGAAACTTCCACGGAGGAATCTTCGGAAGAAACCTCTGAAGTAAGCGAAGAACCGCGGCTTTTTCGATTTGAGCTTATAGCTTCGTTGAATGTTGGAGAATTGATAAAATACAGTAACGGAAGTTCTGGATATGTCGAGGGACCTCAATCGTATTCTGTAAACGCGAACGGTGAAGTATTTATTATGAGTGCGGTGAAAAAAGAGATAATATGCGTAAATGATAAAATGGTACTCGAAACGCCAAACATATATATGCGTAATGATTGTGTTAGCTACAACAGGGATGTTTATATACTCACTTATGAAAATAAAATTTATAAGTACAATATGACCGAGGGCTTGAAGGAAACATATGACCTACCCGATAATATTACCCCAAACGAAATTCGGAAATTGTTGTGTTCGGGTGGTTTATTGAGCTTTGACACTGAAGACGGGCGTGCTTTTATATTGAAGGACAGTGAATTTGAAGAAACCATATCGCCGATTAACCTTGAAAAATCGGGTGATATATTAAAAATTACGGTCAACGGAAAAGCATTTTCCCTTGATATAGCATCAAAAAGCGTAGATATTATCGGCTTCGACGATGAAGGAGTATACGCTTACGAATGCGTGGAATCAGATTGTGACATTTCAGGATATAGATCTTATATTAAAAAATACTCATATTCCGGCAATGTATTGGGCCTTGAAGAAATTGATCAAAGCGAGATCGTAACATACCCTTTAAGCGACTTCGTTTATGCCTTCGATAACTTGTATTATATGAAATGTGGACAGGAAACTATTGATATATATAAAGTGATACTGGATAATTTTAAATAAATTATTACAAATGGAGCTAAATATAACAAGGTCAATCAGCTTTATAAAAGTTTACTTATATATTAACAGTCGTTATCCGTAGTTTTTTGAGGATATCTTGTTACAATTTTATAAAAACACGGTTGGGAAAGAAAGGCCGGCTTCATCGAAAAGCCGGCCTGTTTATTATACATATTATTTATGCTTGAGCTTGAGCTTCCGCTTCGTCAAGCGGACTGCCGAACCTTGCCGCCCTACGTTTTTCTATTACCTTATTATACGCCAGCATAAACGATTCCTCGGCGGCGAGCGCCATTTTCATGACGGCGTCGCGATGGTTTTTGGGATAGCACCAATAACTTTCGTCAAGGGTGGACACGTCGCAGCAATCGCCGATTTTACGATAATTGAACTCCACATGCAGGCTTTCAAGCATAAGCGGCGGCAGGAACAGATGCACCGGTTCGCCGTAGGCGACGCAGTCGATGGTCAGCCCGTCGCAGGTCTGTACGATTTTACCGATACCCTGCTTCAGAAATTTTTTCGCTCCCGGCAGGGTTTCCACCATTATTTCGTCCTCAAAATAATAGGTACCGTTTATCAGCTCCTCGCGCACGCATTCGCGTTCCCATCTGTACCAGTCGGGGATATGCGTGAAGGTTTCTTTTCCGTCGGCGGCGTTCAGCTCGCCGTATTCGGACATTTCCCATGTCTTGCCGCATTTGGCGCATGTTAATGTGGTACCCTCGCCGTGCATTTCGCCCTCCGTCATGCAGGATGAGCATTTATACAGAATACGGTTTAAGCCCTGCGCGCGGCGCGGATGGTTTATTTTAATCTGTTCTTTCCTTTGCCAGGCGAAATCGTCGTAGACGAAACGCAGCTTTATAAGCTCGTTTATTTTATCCACGGGGTGTTCTCTAAGCTGTTCGGCGGTTAGGATCTGTTCCATGGATGCTTCGATACGGCAGAACTTAAATTCCTTGTTCCATTGCGGGCAGGATACAAAATTACCCCTTGAATTTAACACCACAACGGGGATACCCAGCCGTTTCGCCAGCATTCCCGTGGTCGGGGAGAAGTAAGAAGTCGTGCCGTCGAAGGTGTATCGCGCTTCAGGGTATATCGTAATAACGGATTTTAAATTATCCGCGCAGTAGCGCAGGTTTTTAAGAAGGTAAGGGTCTCGCGTAAATTTACGCTTGCCTATAGAGCCGAAAAACCTCATAATCCATTCGCCGTGGTCGTGGAAGCCGTCGATAGCTACCACATAGTTGGAAAGATGGGGAAAGATGGACTTGAAAAGAATGTAGAAATCAATCTCGGAAGCATGGTTGCACAGACAGAGATAGGGCGGTTTCAGCCCCTTCATATTGATTTTTTTAAGCTTGAAACGGTGCCACAGCATCCTCGGAAAACAAACCAGAAGGATGATCACATACATTATCCGGCTTGTTTTACGGGGCTTTTTTTGAAAATCAAAACGCTTAATGTTCTCCATATGATGTACTCCGTCGGCTTTATTTGCTATATATCGAAATAATAACAGATAAAGCCTGTTTCGTCAATGGTTTCGGGCGTTTATCAACTGAGGTTTATATTTGCGCATATATTGTTACATACAACGGCTGCGATTGACAACCGCTATTTATTATGATAATATTAAATAAAGGGGGATTTCTCACATGGATAAAGCAAAGGTATATTTTACCGACTTCAGCGCCCGCAAAACGAATCTGACCGACAAGCTTAAGCGGCTTATGAAAGCCGCGGGCTTTGAAAGCATCGATTTTTCAAACAAATTCGCCGCCGTCAAGATACATTTCGGCGAGCCGGGCAATCTTGCGTATCTGCGTCCGAATTACGCCAAAGCGGTCTGCGACTATATCGGCAAGCTCGGCGGTAAGCCTTTTCTCACCGATTGCAATACACTTTATCCCGGAAAAAGGAAAAACGCGCTGGAGCATCTCGATTCCGCATATACCAACGGATATAATCCCTTTTGTACCGGCGTTCACGTGATTATAGGCGACGGGCTTAAAGGCACGGATGACATTTCAGTTCCGGTAGCGGGGGGAGAGCATGTCAGCGAAGCCAAAATCGGCAGAGCGGTGATGGACGCGGATATTTTCATTTCGCTTAACCATTTCAAGGGACACGAGGCAACGGGCTTCGGCGGCGCTCTGAAGAATATCGGTATGGGCTGCGGATCGCGCGGAGGCAAAATGGAAATGCATTCCTCCGGCAAGCCCGTGGTGAAAGCGGACGAATGTATAGGTTGCCGCCTTTGTCTTAAAGGCTGCGCCCATAATGCGATAACCTTTATAAAGAACAAGGCGAATATAAATCAAGATATATGCGTGGGCTGCGGAAGATGCATAGGCACCTGCAACAACGATGCGATCGTCCCCGGGAGCGGCGAAAGGAACGACGTGCTGTGTAAAAAAATCGCCGAATATTCCAAAGCCGTCCTTGACGGGAGACCCGGCTTTCATATCTCTCTCGTGCTGGATGTATCGCCCTATTGCGACTGCTATAATCTAAACGATCTTCCCATTGTGCCGGATATCGGCATGTTTGCCTCATTCGATCCCATCGCCATTGATCAGGCGTGCGCCGATGCGGTAAACGCCGAAACACCTATCAGGGGAAGCCTGCTGGACGAAGCGGAAAAAACGCACCATGATCATTTTACCGACGTTTCACCGAATACCGACTGGAAGGTGTGCTTGGAACACGGAGAAAAATTGGGGCTCGGCACAAGAGAGTACGAGCTTATAAAAATCAAATAGCAATAATGACATATCCGGAAAGCCTTGATTTATCAGGGCTTTTTTCAATCATAAAAAATTCAGGGGTTTAATATAATTAATATCCGCCGAATAAAATAAAGGCAAAGCCGCGATACGGCTTGCACGGTAAGTATTAATTGTTAAGACGCGTTTATCCTGCGTTCACAGTTAGAAAACAAAAAATTTATTGTTAGACCATTGATTATATATCGGCAATATGGTAAAATTCGTCATCGGCTTACGGTTGATAAGTAAACTCGTTGATAGCTCTACCCAAAAAAGGAGGTGATAATATGGAGGAAAGAACGGAAGACAGATATGATATGTTTATTTATCTGATTTCGGGTATTTATAAAAATATCCAGCGCATTCGCAACGGAAAAGCCAACGAGGACGGGATAAAATCCGTTAATACCATGTGGCTGCTGCAGCTGCGTAACGAAACGGAAGGCATAACCGCCAGTGAGCTTGCGCAAAAATGCCTTGTGGATAAATCCCTGATATCGAGAGAGCTGGTTCAAATGGAACGCAGCGGGCTCATACGATGCGATATTACATTGGAGGATTTAAAATATCAAAGGAAAATATTCCTGACGGAAAAAGGCAGAAATATCGCGGGGAAATATTCCGAATTCGCTTCGCGCATACAGGCAATAATAAGCAGAGAATATAACGGAGAAGATATAGCGATTTTCTATCGCGTGCTGCATACGTTTTTCGAAAAAATCGAAGAAGCCGCCAACGAATGTGAAAGCCGATAATCATCAATAATATATTAAATTTAATTATTAGGAGTAATAAAAATGGTACTTGATAAAATCAAAGAAATGCTTTCGGAAAAGACCGGCAGCGATACAGCCGAAATAAACGGCGATTCCATGTTTGCGGAAATGGGTCTCGATTCGCTTGACATAGCGGAGCTTTTACTGGGTATTGAGGAAGCTTTCGGCGTATCCGTGCAAGCAAGCCCGGATATTATTATGGTAAACGATCTTGTGGTTAAGGTTGAAGCCGCTCTTGCCGAAAAGAAATAATATATCATGATAAATTCATCAATTTGTGAAAAGCTCGGCATTGAATATCCAGTAATACAGGGAGGCATGGCGTGGATTGCAGACGGACGTCTCGCCGCGGCGGTTTCGGAAGCGGGAGGACTCGGCATAATTTCGGCGATGAATTCCGGGCCCGATTATCTGCGCGGGCAGATAGCTTTGGCGCGAACGCTCACGGATAAGCCTTTCGGCGTTAACATCATGCTTATGTCACCCTACGCGGACGAGGTCGCGGCGGTAACGGCTGACGAAAAGGTACAGGTTGTGACCACCGGCGCGGGCAACCCCGGCAAATATATCGAAATGTGGAAAAGCTCGGGTATTACCGTAATCCCGGTAATCGCTTCCGTTGCGATGGCTAAGATCGTGGAAAGAGCCGGCGCGGACGCCGTTATAGCGGAAGGACAGGAATCCGGCGGGCATATAGGAGAATTGACCACAATGGCGATAGTGCCTCAGGTGGTGTCCGCGGTCGGCATACCCGTGATAGCCGCGGGAGGGATTGCGGACGGACGCGGTATGGCGGCGGCTTTCATGCTGGGCGCCTGCGGAGTGCAGCTGGGCACACGCTTTCTTGTCGCCGAGGAATGCGGCGTACACCAAAATTATAAAGCCATGATACTTAAAGCCACCGATATATCCACCGTCACCACCGGACGCAGATTCGGCGGCAATACCTGCAGGTGCATTAAAAATCCCTTTGCGAGAAATTTTTTGAAAATGGAATATAAACCCGAAACCACAGCGGAGGATGTGGCGAGCTTGGGTATAGGCGCTCTCCGAAAAGCCGCGGTGGAAGGCGACGTAAAAGACGGCTGCTTTCTTGCGGGTCAGATATCCGGCTTGGTAAACCGCGAGCAGACCGCCGCGGAAATTATCGCAAAAATTACCGGCGAATGCGAAGCTCTGATGAAAGGAGCGGCGCAATGGGTAAGATAGCTTTTTTATTTTCGGGACAGGGAGCTCAGCGAGTAGGAATGGGGCACTCGTTCTGTGAAAATTATCCCGCCGTGAGGGAAATATTCGAAAAAGCCGAAACAATCCGTCCTGGAACGTTAAAACAAATGTTTGAAGGCGACGGCGGGGAGCTGAAGAATACGGAAAATACCCAGCCCTGCTTGTATCTTGCCGATCTTGCTTCGGCCGTGGCTCTGTCGTGCGAGGGTATGTCACCGGATATGCTTGCGGGCTTTTCACTCGGAGAAATCCCCGCGCTGGCTTTCGGCGGCGCGTTTTCCTATGAAGACGGCTTCCGTCTTGCCTGCGTTCGCGGCGAACTGATGGCGAAAGCGGCGACGAATAACCCCGCGTCCATGGCGGCGGTGCTGAAGCTCGAAAACCGAACTGTCGAGGAAATCTGCGGCAATTACGGCAAAATCTATCCGGTGAATTACAACTGCCCGGGGCAGCTGGTGGTTTCCGGTTCTGTCGGGGAAATGCCTTCGTTTTGCGAGGATGTAAAAAAAGCCGGCGGAAGAGTCATTGCTTTAAACGTGTCGGGGGGATTCCATTCGCCCTTTATGGCGGAAGCGGCCGAACTATTCGGTAAAGAGCTTGTTAATTATACCATAACGCTTCCCAAAATACCCGTTTATTCCAATTTTACCTCAGAGCCGTACAACGGTGATCCGAAAGAGCTGATATGCTCGCAGATATCCGGCAGCGTGCGCTGGGAGGAAACAATAAGGAAAATGGCGGAAAACGGCGCGGAAGCCTTCATTGAGTGCGGAATCGGCGGTGTATTGCAAAAGCTTGTTTCCAAAATCGTCCCGGAATGCGCTTCATATTGCGCGGAAAACGCAAAGCAAGCGCAGGAAATCCTAAAAGAGGTGCGGTTATGAATTCGTTGAAAGGAAAAACCGTTGTGGTCACCGGAGGTTCCCGCGGGATAGGAAAGAGCGTTTGCCTTGAATTTGCGAAAGCGGGAGCGAACGTGGCGTTCCTTTACGTCGGAAATAAAGAAAAAGCCGGAGAAGCTCTGGAAGAAATACGCGCAGTAAACGCCGATATCAAAGTCAAGAGCTATAAGTGCTCCGTCACCGACGCGGAGGAAGTTAAAAAAACCTTTACCGATATCGTCGCCGAATTCGGCAGAGCGG
>JAQVQF010000121.1 GCA_028701715.1 Eubacteriales bacterium
ATATGTCAAGCACGATTTTTATTTCTTCACCCGAAAAGGAATTGCCGAGGAAGTAAATTTCCGGATAACCCTTGGTTATTTGATTATAATAGGGTGTTTTCAGGAAATCGACGGCTGCTTTCGTTCCGAGATAGGAGCCGCCGATTCCAATGACAATAAGCGCGTCGGAATTACCGCGTATCATTGCCGCCGCACGTTTTATCCGTTCCGTTTCTTGCTTGTCATAATTGACGGGGAGATCCTCCCAGCCTAAAAAATCATTGCCGCTGCCGTTTTTATTGACGAGAGCGGTATACGCTTCCCCGAGCTTTTTTTCCAAAAGCACTGTTTCCTTTGCATCGATGAAGCGAGACGCGAACTTTTCGTTCAGAGTTATCATTACAGTCTGCCTTTCAACGTCTGACGTCTTTTTTATAAATCCTTTATTACCAACAGAAAAATCGTTTCAGATTGCTTTAAAAAAATGATATGAGCGATTTCCATATTTTCCCGACAAGATTTAGAAAGGTTATCTCCTTGTCGTTCCCGCAAGCGACAACCGGTGCGGAAGCTACCTTGGTACCGTCCACGAAATATTCCACCACACCCACGGTATCGCCTGCTTTTACCGGGGCTTTTACGGTATTAATGGTAACGGTAGAACTCAACGCCGAGCCCTTTCCTTTTTCGGTCAGTATGGACGGAGGGGTATAATCGACCTCCACAAAGCCCTTCGCTCCGCTCTCCACGGTAACCTTACCCAAAACCTCTTTTTCGGGTATGTATACCTGATAATTTGCGAATCCGAAATCGAGCAGCTTTTTGGTGTTGGCGAACCTTAAATCGCTGGTATCCGCACCGAGTATAACGGCGATAAGCTGCATGCCGTCACGCTTTGCGGTTCCCGAAAGACAATATTTCGCCGCGTCGGTAAAACCGGTTTTCATTCCGTTGGCACCGGAATAGAAGCGTATGAGCTTGTTGGTGTTCGCCAGCCCGAAAGTGCCGTTACGGAAGGTATCCATCCATATGGTGGTATAGTTGAAAATAATATCGTGCTTAAGCAGCTCCCGTGTCATAATGGCGACGTCAAGCGCCGAGGAATAATGACCCTCCTCGGTAAGTCCGTGACAGTTGGCGAAATGGGTGTTGGTCATTCCGAGCTGTCCCGCTCTCTCGTTCATCATGGTGACAAAAGACTGCTCGCTGCCGGCTATGTGCTCCGCGAAAGCGACGGTCGCGTCGTTGGCGGATACCACAATCATTGCCTTGAGCATATCGGCAACCGATATCTGCTCCCCGACCTCAAGGTAAACCTGGCTGCCTCCCATACCCGCCGCGGCTTCGCCCACTATCACGGTATCGTCGAGCTTTATTCTGCTCTCGTCGATTGCCTCAACCACAAGCAGGGTAGACATGATTTTTGTCACTGAGGCAATGGGATAATGGGTGTTCTCGTCCTGCGCATATAGTATCGTTCCGGTATCGGCTTCCATAAGCAGCGCCGCTCTTACGGGAAGAGTATCGCCGAAGGTCGCTGTTTTTGTATACCAAAATTCCTCGAAAGCGTAGGAAAAGGGATAAATTTCTGCCGTTTCGTCTTTTGTTTCATCCGCAGCCAGTCCTGATACAGGCATGAACAAAACGGTGACGGTTATAAGCAAGCAAATAAGTCTTTTCATTTTCATAATAATGCCCATGCAATAGTATTACGCAAACAGGAATGAAAGCCGGCATGGGCTCGCACCCGCCTTTCTTCTGTTTTTATGATCTTTCATGCCAACATTCCTTTCGGAATATTTTTATGCTTATTTGCTTTTATTTATTACCGCATATATATGTATACTTCGATTTTACCTATATTATTCGACCGTATTATACGATAAAATACATTAATGCGGATTTATCGTATAATACGGTATCGGTTGACGGTTTATTCGGCGATCATGCCCGATGTCAGCGCCAATGCTTCATATCGTTTGAGGATGTCGCTGATTTTATAAAAATCAGGTCCGTTAAAGTAGGAATTGACCCTGTCGCCGAAAGGAGCATACCATTTTTCATCCAGGCAATCCATACCGTAAGCCGCGCCCATAATAGAACCGGCGGTGGCGGCGGTGCAGTCGCAGTCATGCGCCATGGCGACACAATTGCCTATCACCCTGCCGAAATCGGTCCCGCCGAGAGCCAAGCCGAAAACGGTAAGACAGGCGTTATTTATCGTATGCACCACATGCATATCCGGATATCTTTCGTCAATCAGAGCGGCGGCGTTTTTATAATCGCCGACCTTATCCCAAATGTCCAGCGCCCATCTCAGACCCTCCGCAAGCTCGCAGCTGTCCGGAATGTATTTTAATCCCTCATATAACGAGGCTTTGACGTCGTTTGTAACGAAAGCTGACGAAATAACGGCGGCGAAATACCTTGATCCGTAAATTCCGTTTTTCCTGTGGGAAATATACGCGTCGGTTTCTGCCATCTTTGCGGCAAGCTGCGGGTTTCCCGGGGACATGTAACCGTAGCCGTCGCATCTTATGTCGGCGCCGATAAGCTCATCCCAGGGATTGTCGATTTCCGCGGCTTTTTCGGCGGGGATGCCCTTTAAAAGATTGTCAAGCGCGGCTCTTTCGGCGGTATAGCATTCGGTTATATACTTTAGCCATGCGTTTTTAACATCCTCAAGAGTAAAATTGATTCCGTGTCCCTCTTCCGCGATAAAAAGCGAAAGCAGAGTATAGCCTATATCGTCATCACAGGGTATGGCGTTAAGATACGGTTTGGTATAATCCTTAAAGGTTTGCATGATGTATCTTTTATCATCGGAATAGGGTGTTGCAGGCCAATAATCGTTACAAGGGAATTCAATCCCGAGCTTGGCCGCGTAATCCTCAATTTGGGAAAGAGTCCAGCCTTCGACCGGCGCTCCGAGCGTACAGCCTGCCGCGCGTCCTAAAAAAGCCGCTTTAAGCTTGTTGCGGTAGTTTACGAGTTCAATCATGATTTCCGTTCCTTTCAATCCGCCTTTTGGCGGATTAGCTGCTTATACTTCGCAATATATTAACAATTATTTTATTCTAAATAACATATATATTATGAATTTTCTGCTAATATTAATCGATTGGAAGTGAAATATATTTGAAAAGCTATATAACGGATATAAAATTGGCCGGAAAACCGGTCGCGTTGTACGGAATGGGTAACGGAGCCGAAAAAATAATATCATATCTTAACTACAACGGCATAGAAATATCTTGCGTTTTCGCGTCGGAGAGCTTTGTCAGGGGTCAGTCTTTTATGGGCATGAAGGTTAAAACGCTTGCGCAGACGGAGGAAGAGCTCGGCGATTTTATTATCGTCACCGCCTTTGCCCTTGAGGGAAACGATACGGATATATTCCGCAGGCTCGCCGGAAAACATACTTTGTATGCGCCCAACCTGCCTCCGTACGGCGAAGGATGTATAGACGAGCGCTGGTATAACGAAAACAAGAGCAAAGCGGATTCAGTCAGAAACCTGCTTTGCGATGATATTTCAAGGGAAATTTTTGATTCCCTTATCGAATACAATATAACGGCCGATATAAACCGTCTTGTCGGCGACGATTCCGCGCCGGAGAGCTGGTATGATAATCGCGGTGTTTATATCGACGTGGGCGCCTATGACGGTGACACAGTGATAAGCTATGCCAAAAAAAACCCCTATTACGGGGAAATTTATGCCTTCGAGCCGGAAAAGACAGCGTTTCGCAGGCTGAGGAAGAATACATCCTCCCTTGGAAATGTGATCTGTATAAACAGCACGGTCTGGGAAAAGGACGGAACAATATCCTTTTCCGGCGGGAAAGGCAGAGGAAGTAAAATAGCGGAAGACGGCGTTGAGACGCCCTGTGTGTCGATTGATTCCTTTTTTAAAGGGAAAAACGTATCCGGTATAAAAATTGACGGAGAAGGCGCGGATATGGAAATATTAAAGGGCGCGGCCGATATAATATATAACAACACGCCTACTCTGTGCGTTGCGGTTTACCACCGCGCATATGATCTTTTCGATATCCCGTTGTGGCTGAAGCGTCAAAACCCGTCGTATAAATTTTATCTCAGACGCAGGGAGTATGTTCCCGCTTTCGATGTTTTTATCTATGCGGTTAAAAAATAATATATTGCTATTCCAATTCGCATTTTTTTATGCTATAATAAGCGCATATTTTATGAGGTTAAGGTGTCCCCGAAAAACCGTGTAAGATGATTGTTAATATATAAGTAAAGCTTTAAATCATTAATACGCTTAAATCATGTTTTAAAAATTACCTTAAGGGGGCTTGTATATGTTCAGAGAAATAAATCCGTTTGAACTTAAAAAAACGCCGTTTGAATATATCGGCAAGGATTGGGCGTTGCTTTCCGCGCAAAAGCCCGACGGCGAGGTTAACGCCATGACCGTAAGCTGGGGCGGTATGGGAGTGTTATGGAATAAAAACGTCTTTTTCTGCTTCGTTCGTCCGCAGCGGCATACCTTCGGCTTTACCGAAGCGGGAGATCGTATATCCTTGTGCTTTTTTGACGATAAATTCCGTAAAAAGCTGGCGTTTTGCGGCAGCGTTTCCGGCAGAGATACAGATAAAATAAAGGATTGCGGCTTCACCGTGCTAAGGGACGGGGGTATATATTATGACGAATGCCGCCTTGCGATAACAGGAAGAAAAATATACGCCGATGTATTAAAAAAGGAAAAATTCATTAACGAAAATCCCGAGCAATGGTACAAAGACGATTACCACACCATGTATATCTGCGAAATAGAAAAAATACTGATAAACGAAAACGATATCAATATAGATAATTAAGGATTATTAAGCATGAAAACAACCGAGCTGATTAAAAACATCCGAAGCGGAGCCTATGACGCCAATTTCGTAAAACTCTATGGTAAAAACCGTCTGGAACACCAGCGTGAAAGGTACATAAATCTTGCGGAAAGCTTCGCATCCCTGTACGGAGAACGCGAAATCGAGCTTTTTTCCGTTCCGGGGAGAAGCGAAATTTTAGGTAATCATACCGACCACAACAACGGCAAGGTTATCGCCGCAGCTTTGGACATAGACATTATCGCCGTCGCTTCCCGTTTATCGGAACCGGTTATAAAAATTAAAAGCGCCGGATACCGCGAAAGCGTAATAGAGCTTGCAGGACTTTGCGCCGAAAACGCCAAAAAAGGCAATTCCTGCGCCATGATAGCCGGAGTGGCCGACTATTTTATAAAAAACGGCCATAATGTCGGCGGCTATTGCGCTTACACCACAAGCGATGTCCTTATGGGAAGCGGGATTTCCTCCTCGGCGGCGTTTGAGGTCATGGTCGGCAACATACTTAATTTCTATTACAACAACGGGAGCTTAAATCCCGTTGAGCTTGCGAAAGCGGGTAAATACGCCGAAAACGAGTTTTTCGGCAAGCCCTGCGGCTTGATGGACCAAGCTGCCTGCGCGGTCGGCGGTTTTTGTTATATGGATTTTGCAGACCAAGCTCATCCCTTTGTGGAAAAGCTTTCCTTCGACCCCGCGACACAGGGCTATTCGCTCTGCCTTATAAACACAGGCGGAAATCACGCCAAGCTTACCGAGGAATATGCCTCTCTCCCCAAGGAAATGAAGGATATTGCGTCATATTATTCCAAACCTGTTCTCAGAACCGTAAATAAAACCGATTTCCTGACTGATATTCCCGTACTGCGGGAAAAATTCGGCGACAGAGCGGTGCTGCGCGCTCTGCATTATTTCGAAGAAAACGACCGTGTCGAGGCGCAGAGAAAGGCTATAAAGGAAAACGATTTCACCACATTTTTCCTGAATGTAGTAAAATCCGGAAATTCCTCGTTTAAATATCTGCAAAATGTATTTTGTACCAAATCTGTCGAGGAACAGGGGCTTTCCGTAGCGCTTGCGCTCTGTGACAGAATGGACATTATATCCCGCGTACACGGCGGCGGCTTCGCTGGGACGGTGCAGGCCTGGGTTAAAACGGATATGACCGATGAATTTTCAAAGGTAATTGAAAGCGTGTTCGGCAAGGGAAGCCTGTTGTTTTTAAATATAAGACCCTATGGCGCGGTTATGCTCGATACGAACGGCATATATCAGAAAAGCAGAGAATGACAAAATATATATAAAAGACGCGTTTATACAACAATATATCGGCTGAAATATAAAGGAAACGGGAATTATAATAAATGACGGGTAAAACTTTTATCTGTACTCTGTTTTCGTCCTCGGGCGGAAATTGCGCATATATAAGAAATAAAGGCGAGGAATATCTTATTGACGCAGGGGTGTCGGCAAGAGCCATAGAGACCTCACTGAAAACGCTCGGCACATCGCTTGCCAATATAAAGGCCGTCTTTGTCACCCACGAGCATTCCGACCATATAAGAGGACTTGAAATAATATCGAAATATTACAGGATACCCATTTATGCTCCGTCGCTTAGCTGCTCGGCGATAGGTCAGTCATCCATGCACACCCTGCTTTGTCTCAACCGGCTTGACGCGCCGGACGCGGTTGATTTTTGCGAAACCTCCTTCAAGCCCTTTGCCACACCGCACGATTCGGCTTCCTCCTGCGGATATGTAGTGAATCTCGGGGAAAAGCGTGTCGGGCTTGCCACGGATATGGGATATATTACTAAAAGCACCGCGGAAGCGTTATCGGCCTGCCGCGCGGTGATAATAGAATCCAACCATGATATAGATATGCTGAAAAACGGATCCTACCCCTATCATCTGAAAAAACGGATACTCGGTGATTACGGTCACCTTTCCAACGAATCCTGCGCGGGCTTTCTCCCGTATCTTATCGCCTGCGGGACAAAATCCATAGCGTTGGCTCACCTTTCCGCGGAAAACAACACGCCTGCCGTGGCTTTTGCGGAATCCTACAACACATTAAAATCAAAGGGTATAACGGTATGCTGTAAAACCTCCCCGGGTGATGTAAATCTCGCGGTCGCTCCCCGGGAAGGCGTATGCGTATTGCTTGACGAATAAAAGGCTCTATAATAAATGTTGGGGTAAAGGAAAATAATCTACAAATAAGAAACAAAAAAGTAGAGCATATTTTTATCGAATCCGTTAAAATGGGAATTGCAAAACACCATGAAACGGAGACGAAAATA
>JAQVQF010000122.1 GCA_028701715.1 Eubacteriales bacterium
GATGGGGATGAAGGGGAATGTTTTGTTAATACATGATTACTTTTTGAAAAGAATCGTACTGTATATGGGAAACGAAAAATACAGCCCGTATTCGCCGGACAAAAAATTCCTTTTCGGAAAGCTTGTTTACCTGAAAGCGGAATAAAACGTTATTATGCGTAAAAAAAGCACCTTGCGGTGCTTTTTTAATATTCCGATTAAATATCGAGCAACAAATTAATAATCAAGGCTGAATTCGGGTTCGGCATAATCATCCCAATCATCTTCCCAATCATACCATTCGTCATCGGTGCCGAAAATATCCCCGACAAGGTAATAAATGTCCTCGTATCCCAAAAGCTCGCACAGCTCGTCGGACGAAGAAATAACATCAGCCTGAGGGATTTCCGGCATGGTGCAGCCGGTTTCTATTTTTATGGTAATTGGCGTCGTAAAGTCCTCATCCATTAACAGATCGGACGAAATGGAGGAAATCGTTAAATCAACGGATTTTTTATCATAAAGCAAGACGCCCGTTATTGTGAAAAGCGGCGTATTTGAATCAAAATAACCCATATTTCCGAAATAATCATAATCGTCGTAGTCGACGAAATAAAGGCTTACCAGATCGGAGGAAATGTCAAGCTCAAAAGCGCCGTCGGCTTTTTTGTAATCAAGCTCCAGTTCTATAATCCTGACGGTGGTTGTGTTGGTTAAAGCGCCCATTTTTGTCTTAACCTCGGCGTCGATATAAGTGTTTACGTTGAAAATGTCGTTTGTTTCTTCCGCGTCCCATAAATAAGTAAGCTTAAAGGCGGTGCCAGGAACGGAAAATTTAAATTCCATTTTCTTGTCGTCGGCAAACGATGCGTTTGCGCCGAGATCTATTTCCGCGCTGATTGTAATTGCTTGTTCATCGGCTTCCGCGTTGATTTCAAAGGATGAATAAACTATATAACCCTTGGCTTGCGAAACCGCTGTTTTAAAGGTGCCTTCTATCGAAAAGCCGATTTCTTCCAGCTTGCCGATGACAAAATCGGGGTCTAAAATATCCTCTATATTCAGGTCGTCCATTTCCGTGTCGGCAATGTTCATTTTGTAAGCTTTGCTTAAAAGTGTGCCGGCAAAGGGAAGGGGAAGAGTGCTGAGATATTCGTCTTCATAATAATAATATTCATCATTGTATTCGGTAAACAGATCCTCGATAATTGCCGTGATTCTGTTTTTAAAGGTGTCGTCCATACCGTCGATGATGGTATTCATGCCGTTTAAAAGCTTTGTGATAACCTCGGTAAAGCTTTCGTCATCTATGGTATAGGTTGTGACGATGCAGGCGACGGCTTCTCCGCCCACGGTGATCGATTCTTCCTCAATCGTACAGGAAAGCTCCGCCATGATATCCACCAGTAAATTGCTGACCTTTGTGGCGAAATCGGCCATCGCCGATTCGTCTAAAGCCGATTCGTCGGCGGAATCCTGACTATAGGGCTCAATGTATTGTACTTCGTTGATAATTGAATTGATTACGTCGAGAGAAAGAGAAAAAGGCTCGACATCCAAAGCGTCCTTAAGGTCCAGCGTAAACGTTTGATCCTTAAAATAAATGCCCAGATTGTGAACTTCGTCGTTTTCGGTGCCCTCTAACAACGCCGCGAAAGCGTTATTGTCGATATAGATTTTGCCGTTAAGCTGAAAATTGTCTTCCCCGTCGTTAACGTCCATGCCCAGCGTTATTGTTCCGGAATTCATGGCGGATTGCATTAACTTCAAAAAAGGAGAATTGGCAATCAGCGAATCGTTGGTTTTTTGCGCGGCGTCCTTTAAAAACTTTGCGTTGTCGTTCATAGCCTGTTCCAGAAGGGAGGGCTTGGAAAATTCCTCACACGAAGCCAAAGCCGCAGGCAGCAGTAAGGTTAACGCAAGAAAAACAGCTAAAATTGTCCTTTTCATAAATTTGCTCCTCTCGTTATGTAGAATTTTAAATAGGATAGCTGCAACCGTAACAGTAAAACTCAATAGGAAATACGGAATAAGGTCGCGCCGTTTCGGAATTATGCCGGCTTTTCATAATATAATTCCAAAATTTGCATATTACAGTATATCATATTGTTTTGCCGGTGTCAATGCTCGGAATATTTATTTATTATATATATGGTTATATGGTTATATGGTTATATGCTTATATGATTAAGACGCTTATGTATATATTATATCCGTATAAATATTGATATTCCCGGTTTGACGTTGACATGATTTTCCTGCGTTTATATAATGAAACAAGCGAAGCGGTTATGCCGCTTCGCTTTGCCTGTGTTATATAATTAAATATTAAAACAAATTAAAAAGGTTGAATTCGAGGAAAAGGGTGGCAAACAGGGAGGAAACAAGCGAAACAACCGTAATCTGAGTGTTTATCGAAGGACCGGCGGTATCCTTGAAAGGATCGCCCACGGTGTCGCCGACAACCGCGGATTTATGCGCTTCCGAGCCCTTGCCGCCGTTATGCCCCGATTCGACATACTTTTTGGCGTTATCCCACAAGCCGCCCGCATTTGACATTAAAAGCGATAAAAGCAGTCCGCTTACGATATTACCGGTTATAAAGCCGCCGACAGCCTGAACTCCTCCGACAAAGCCGACTACAAGCGTAATGGAAATAGCCACAACCCCCGCGGGAATCAGCTCCTTGAGCGCGCCTGTGGTGGCGATGTTTATACATTTGTCATATTCGGGGGTGACGCCCTCCTTGCCTTCCTTGAGACCTATTATTTCTTTAAACTGTCTGTGAATTTCCGCGACCATACGCTGCGCGTTGCGGTCTACGCCGAGAATAAGCATGGCGGAAAACACCGCCGGCACGGCCGCGCCCACAAGCAGACCGAAGAACACCATGGGATTCATAATATCGAAGCCCGTTATTTTGTTTGCCAGATCGGCGACCCCGTTGACCTCGCTCATAAACGCGCCGAGCAGGGAAATGACCGTAAGCCCCGCGGCGCCGATGGCAAAGCCCTTGGTGATGGCCTTGACCGTATTGCCCGCGCTGTCGAGCTGGTCGGTAACATCGAGCACGTCGTCGCCGAGATTGCCCATTTCGGCAAGTCCCCTGGCGTTGTCGACTATAGGTCCGTACGCGTCGTTGGAAATTATCATACCGACTATGGACAGCATTCCCACCGCCGCCATGGCGATACCGAAGAAGGCATAGCCTTCGCCTATCGGCTCGCAGAGCTTATAGGCGGCGAGAGCGGAAACGCCGATACCAATCATAGAAGGAAGAGCGGAAAGCATTCCGTATGAAAAGCCCGAAAGGATGGTGAACGCGGGACCCGATTCCGCCGCTTTGGCGACCCTGCGCACCGGCTTTTTATTGTCGTTAGTAAAATAGTCGGAAGCGATACCGATAATAACGCCGACAAAAAGGCCTATCGAGGAAGCGCCCCAGATTCGCCATTCGCCGTGATTGCCGATGGCGGAAAAATCGAAAACCGCCGTAACCGCCGCGGAAAGAACCGCGAAAATGACCGTGGTTATATAAGTACTGTTATTGAGCGCGCGTGTCGGGGAGCCCTTTTTACCCATCCGCGCGCAGCCGACACCTATGATGGAGGATAAAAGACCTATTCCGGCATACGCGAAAACCAGAGCGATATTTAAGCTTTTATTGGGCAGAGTTGCCGCCATAACCAGCGCCGCCGCCATGGAAGCCACGTTTGAGTCGAACAGATCGGCGCCCATACCCGCAACGTCGCCCACATTGTCGCCGACATTATCCGCGATAACCGCGGGATTGCGCGGATCGTCCTCGGGAATTCCCAGCTCAACCTTGCCGACAAGATCCGCGCTGATGTCGGCGGTCTTGGTAAATATACCGCCGCCGGCCTTGGCAAACAGTGCGAGCGAGCTTGCGCCGAAGCTGAAGCCGAGGGTAACGGTTGCGTCGCCGGTTATCGCCCAGACCAGCACTATACCCAAAAGGCTGGAACCGACAACCGCCATGCCCATTACCGCGCCGCCCCTGAAACCGGCGAGGAACGAAGGCCTGATCCCCTCCTTGGCGGCTTCCGCGGATTTTACGTTCGCGATTGTGGCGATTTCAATACCGATAACACCCGCAACGGCGGAGAAAACGGTTCCGCCGAGATAGGCGATCACCATTTCTATATTCCTTAAAATGTCCGCCTTGTCGCTCCAGACGGGCTTGGGCAGAAATATAAAAATAACAACCGCCGCCACCGCGGCGAACTTGGCGAGCGTCTGATATTCTTTTTTCAAAAAGGTTCTCGCGCCCTTTCTGATAAAACCGCCCACCTCGGCTATCCGTTTGTTGGACGACGGGCGCTTTTTTACCCATCTGAAAAGCCAGGCCGCAAACATGAATGCCGTAAACGCGATAACAACCGCCGCGATCTGAAAGTACGAAAGATTAACCGTCATTCTTATGACCACTCCAATTCCCGATAAATTTTGCAAAACCGAATTGATAATAGCATTTTTAATATTTAATTACAACATTAAATATCCTTTATTAACATTTTTTTAACAAATATTTCGGTCAATTTTTTTGTTTTTCGACAAAGGCTGTGAATATAATTAAATTTTAACGTTCCCGCCGTCAATCGTCGTCAATCATTATCATTACTCCTTGACAAGAAATGAATTTAGTTTTATAATACTCAGTATATTATTTTTGGGGTTAACGCGATGCTTGAAAAATTTCTTGAAAAAACAGAATTTACCGATTATGAGGACTTAAAAAGCAATTACGGCGTCAAGGTGCCGGAGGGATTCAATTTCGCTTACGACGTGGTAGACGCGTGGGCGAAGGAGGAACCCGAAAAGAACGCTCTTTTATATTGCGACGACAACGGCGCGCGGCGCATGTACACCTTCGCCGACATATCCTTATATTCAAAAAAACTGGCGGGCTGGTTTTTATCGCACGGCATAAAACACGGCGACCGCGTTATGTTTATGCTCAAGCAGAGAGCCGAGGTCTGGTTTACCCTGATCGCTCTGCACCGTATAGGCGCGGTCTGCATACCGGCCACCTATCAGCTTACTCCCAAGGATATAATATACCGCTGCAACATTGCGGACGTTAAATTTGTCTGCGTCACGGATGACGACGAAATAATATCCTTTGTGCGCGAAGCGCTGCCGGAATGCAAAACGGTGGAGCATGTCGCCGTCTGCGGAGATAAAGTACCCGCCGATTTTCTAAATATGCGCGCCGGTATTGAAACAAGCAAGCCCTTTGTAGAACGCGCCGACATAAAGGTCACCGATGAAATGCTCATTTATTTCTCATCCGGCACAACCGGTATGCCGAAAATGATAAAGCATGACTTTTCCTACCCTGCGGGTCATATAATAACCGCGAAATACTGGCAGCAAACCGAGGAAAACAAGCTCCATCTCACCATGTCCGATTCGGGCTGGGCAAAATTCGCCTGGGGCAAGATATACGGTCAATGGATTTGCGGCGCGACGATCGTAGCCTACGACAACGAAAAGTTTTCGGCCCACAACACGCTTGCGCTGCTTGAGGAAATAAAGGTCACAACCTTCTGCGCTCCGCCCACCATATTCCGTTTCCTCATTAAAGAGGATATTCGTTCCTATGATCTTTCGTCCATAAAACATTGCTGCATGGCGGGCGAACCGCTCAATCCGGAGGTGTATCACCGTTTCGGCGAGCTGACCGGACTTACGCTGTACGAGGGCTTCGGGCAGACCGAAACGCCCGTGCTCTGCGCGAATTTCGAAGGCATTGATATAAAGCCCGGATCAATGGGCAAGCCCGCGCCGGATTACGACATAGATATTGTCGACTGCGACGGCAAGCCCTGCGACGACGGCATACCCGGCTATATCGTCATTAAGAACCTGAGCAAAAAATACCCCGTCGGCTTGTTCAAATGCTATCTGAAGGATGAAGCCGCCAACGCCGAATCTTTCAGAAACGACTGCTATTACACCGGCGATATGGCGTGGCGCGACGGCGAGGGCTATTATTGGTTCGTGGGACGCAACGACGACGTCATTAAATGCTCCGGCTACCGTATAGGACCCTTTGAAGTCGAATCGGCTATAATGACGCATCCTTCTGTGCTGGAATGCGCCGTGACCGCCGTTTCCGACCCGATAAGAGGGCAGGTGGTCAAGGCAACCATTGTATTAACAAGGGGCTACGCCGCGTCCGATACATTGAAAACCGAAATTCAAAATCACGTCAAAAAGGTGACCGCACCCTATAAATATCCACGTATTGTGGAATTTGCCGAATCGCTCCCGAAAACGACAAGCGGTAAAATAATGCGTAAGGCCATACGCGCGAACGATGAAAAATCCGATAACGGTTAGGTCTAAAACAATAAAATGCGTTTACGCGGCGGCGGTCGGAACGGCGTTTCAGCTTTCGTTCAGGCTCCCGTCGTATGTGGGCGTTCAGCTGGCGCTGATATTCGTTTCGGTTACCCTTTACAGCGCGCCCATGCTCATAAATATTCAGACAATAAAAAATTACGAAACGGAAAGCATTAAAAAATTCATTGTAACCGACCTGCTTTTCGTTTTTGCCCCGGCTCTCATCGCCTGCGTATTAACGGAGTTGGTATATATCGCCGTGGCGAGCATACCCGATTATTCGGAAGGAATGGGCAGCCTTATATTCATATGTATTTCGGTGCTGCTGACCCTTTGCTTCTGGCTCGGATATCTGATCATCAACGCAATATATAACAGATTGAGCGGCTGATAACGATCAACAAATAACAAATAGCAAATAACAAATAACAATCAATAAATATAACCGCCTTTAGCTCAGCCGGATAGAGTAACGGATTCCGATTCCGTCGGTCGGGGGTTCGAATCCCCCAGGGCGGGCCAAATAAGTACCGAAAGACTGATACAAGGTCTTTCGGTTCTTTATTTTTGGTTCTATAATAAATGTTGGGGTAAGCAACATTTATTATAGAACCTATAAAAACAGGTCGTCACCAGGCGGCGCGACC
>JAQVQF010000123.1 GCA_028701715.1 Eubacteriales bacterium
CCTATGAGGACGTTATGGGGCTGTCCGGTGTGTGCTGGCAGACAATTATGCGCGACGACTGGGACCCCAGCAGCGAAATGCCGCAAAACGGCAAGCTGTGTGAAAAGAATGTCGGCGATGCGCTGGGCATTGATGTCTATTCTGTCGGAGATGAAAGCAAAATCTCAGAGCAGGCAAAAAGAAGCCTCGACAGCGGGATTCCGGTATTGATGGTAGGCGGCAGAGGAGCGCCGGAATGGACGCTTACCTGCGGTTATGCTGTCGAGGGCGGTCAGGATAAATTTTTCGGACGCACTTACTTTGATTGCCAGCATTACGAGCCGACTAAGAAGACGATTGAAAACCAATCTCCGGTAATTCCCGACAACGAAATTTATACCGGAAACAGGTATTTTTATCAAAGCGGATTTCCGGGCTGGTTTCCAAGCGTATTGACACGCTTCTACGATAAAAAATGTAAGCCCATCCCGCGCAAGCAGGCGCTGAAGGTTTCTCTTGAAATGTGTATCATGATGTTTGAGCAGCAGCCGACCGAAACACACAAATTCGGATATGATGCCTATGACGTGCTGATTTCCGGCTTTGAGCTGGACGATGCCGAATATAAGGAAAAGTGCGGTAATGACTGCTATCATATCGGCTCCTTACTGGATGCCCGCCGTGCGGCATATGTCTATCTTGAAAACAGCATCGGTTTATTTGACGGCAAAAATAAAACAAAGCTGACGGAAGCAGCAAAGTTATACAAAAGCATGGCAAATAACCTTCTGGCGGCTGTGCCGTATAATGAAACAACACCTGTTTTTAACGGCACACCGGACTTCACGACAGCCACACTAACCGTAGCGCAGCGGCGAAAGGAGCTGGCGGCGGTTTTAAAGAAAAATAAAGAGTTGGAAAAGCAGGCGCGGGTATTGGTTAAAGGCGTTTTGGACAATTGGGAGGGCAATAAATAAACGAAGCCGCCAATAAAACAATCCTGTGCTTAATAGCTGTTTCACGAATAACAAATCGGACAATATAAAATAAATAAAATAATTATATAACAGAGTAATATACATACAGGCGTCATGCTTGACTTGACAATCCGCCGTGTGGTATAATATATGGGTTATACGGCGTGTAAGGTTATACAGCGTGAAAGGTTTTATAAAAACGTTCAACGCAGTAAACCGCGAAAGGCCTTTAATTAATACATTATCCTACTGTTGAAACGGAAAAAACATGAAGCTGCGATATTCAAGCCTTCTTCTTGCCCTGTGTATGGCATTTTACCTGCTGCCGATTACGGCAACGGCGGAGCCTTCCTTCCAAGCAAGATGGAGCAACGCGGGCGAAGAGGGTGAAATACCTGTGAATTGGACAAGCAGCGGCAGCCTTGCCGATGCTGTGAATGCCGCAAACAATTCTATCACAGGTATAATGTATATTCAGCTCCTGTCCGACGTAAATACTGCCGGGTTGACTTTTACCGCAAGCAATGCCAGCATACTCGACCTAAACGGCAGAACGCTATCCTGTGACAGCGATAACACAGTCTTACATGAAGGAAGCGGAAAGCTGACAATCACTGACAGTTCATCCGAAAAGAAGGGTAAGGTCACAAATCAATCAACGGACAGCGATACAATTTTTTTGTATGGGAGCAGCCTTGTTATTGAAGGCGGCACGGTGGAAAATACGGGAGTCGGGTTTGCGATTAATAATTGTAGCTTCGGCAGCGTGGAAATTACCGGCGATATATCTAACCCTCTCTTCCCTGCTCTGCTTGCGCTTGTCGCTTTATGCGGTATGGTTATTACAGTCCGGACAAAAAAGCGTGCATAACCTTTTCGATAAACAGAAACAGAGGCGGATCAGCTGCCCCCTCTGCCGATTTGCACCCCCTTGAATATAGGGGGTGTATTTAATAGCGCATACGATTAGTTTTTCTTGTAATAACCGATTTTATATGATATAATTCCGTTAATCTTTTAATATGCAGGCAGCATTTTATAATAAACCTATAGAAAGATATAAAATGTTTTGAAAACATCCGATTTACAGGGATATGAAAAGCATTGGAGAAAAACAGAATGGGTAACAAAAAAGACTTATTCGTCACAAACACACGGGAAATTAAAAATGAATTTGTCTGGTCGGGCATGGCACAGGCAAAAAAATTGGCGGCGCTGTTTTATGCGATGGAAGGTAAGGCTGTTGATACAGCCGCGATTAAAGAAGCAAAGGCATATATAAAACAAAACACCGGCTTTTTCTCCTCTTTCAGAGGCAATATGGGTCTAACCGTTGCTACGCTGCTTTCCTTAAAGCAGAATAAGGAGGAAATCTTCGCAGATACGTTGACGGTTTATGACAAACTCAAAGCCGTAAGCTTTTACGGCTCCGATTACCTTATTATGGCGGCGTTTCAAATTGCGGCAAACACAGCGCGGAAAGATTATGATGTCGTCGTCGCCCGTACAAGAGCCTTTTATGACGGCATGAAAGCCCATCATTGGTTTTGCACTTCACAGGATGATTATATTTTCTGCGCCGTGCTCGCCATGTCAAGCATAAATGTCGCCTCCGGTGTGGAGCAAATTGAATCATACATGACAAAGCTGAAAGGCAGGCTCGGTTTATTGCTGGGAAAAAACAACCTGCAGGGATTGGCGGAAGTACTAACCCTCTGCGGCACCGCCGATAAATCCGACCGTGTTATTGCGCTCAATGAAACGCTGAAGGCAAACAAGCTTAAGCTTAACAGGGATTTTGTTCTGCCGGTTCTCGGTATTCTTGCATTGTTGCCAATCAGCGATGACGCTGTTGCCCGCGAGCTCTCTGAAACAAGAGATTATTTACGCTCACAGAAAGGCTTTGGGGAATTTTCCGTCCCGAATTACGAGGTGCTGTTATATGCGGCGGCGCTGGTAATCGATTCCCATATCGACGAATTGAAGTCTGATACTTTAAATGCAACCCTTTCAACCGGCGTCACCGGAATCATTATCGCGGCACAAACGGCGATGATATGCGTCGCGTGCGCGGCAAGCTCTGCCGCCGCGGCTTCTTCGGCTTCAAGCTGACATAACGAATGACTTTTATATTGCCGAATACACCTGAGGATTAAACATTAAGGTTAACGAAATAAAAATGAGCAAAGCGGGCTTCGCTCATAAACGGAAGCGGAAACGGCAACGACATACGATCTGCCGATTGCAAATGGTTTATCGCATATATAAAACGACGGCCGTAAAATTCGTTTGAACACGGCAGTGCGACGGAGAAAATATTAAGGAAATAAAGGGGGAAATCCGTTGAAATACCTATATATTTATCTCGGCATCATCAGCGCGCTTGCGGCGCTCCTCACCCTGTACGACAAGCGCGCCGCAAAGAGACGCAGTCGGCGCGTAAAGGAGCGAACCCTGCTGCTTGTATCCGTCCTCGGCGGCTCGGCCGCCATGCTGTTTGCCATGCTTGCCGTCCGACATAAAACAAAACACGCCAAATTCATGGCGGGCATTCCGGTGATTATTGCCTTGCAGATCGCGGCGGCACTTGCGGCTTTGCATTGGAGGGGTGTGTTTTGACAGATTACAAGCTGACCCGCAGCAGCCGAAAAACCGTCGAGCTGTGTGTACGTGACGGTATTGTTGAGGTCAAAGCTCCGTTGCTCACACCGAAAACGGAAATAGACAAATGCGTCGCTTCCAAAGAGGACTGGATTGTAAAACGGCTTGGCAAACACAAGGAGCTGACCGAAAAACGCAGGGCATTCAGCCTTAATTACGGCGATAAGACGCTTTATCGCGGCAAGGAGTACCCGATTGTCGCCCGCTCCGGCAACCGCGTGGGCTTTGACGACAATGCGCTTTGCTTCTATACGCCGACGAACCTGCCGCCGAAGAGCGTAAAAGCGGCGGTGATTCAAGTCTACAAGCGGCTGGCGAAACGCCATTTGGCCGAACGGGTTCTGCATTATCAGCAGATGATGGGCGTTGCTGTCATCAATTTGAAAATCAATTCCGCTAAAACCCATTGGGGCAGCATGAGCGGTAAAAAGAGCGTAAATTTTTCATGGCGGCTTATACTGGCGGATGACGATATCATTGATGCTGTCGTCGTCCACGAGCTGGCGCATATCAAGCAGATGAACCATTCGGACAAATTCAAGGCTGAGATTGAAAGAATCATCCCCGATTGGCGGGAACGCGAAAAGCGGCTGAAGGAGTTCAGCCGCATAATAAATACCCAAAATTGGGAGGTTGATTGGGAAGCCGTTTCCAAAGAACCGGAACCGATTGTACCGGTGCGGAAGCCGTCGGCGCAGAAAACGGAAAATCAACAGCATGAACAGCTGACGCTGTTTGATTAGAACAGTTCGGTGTAACGGTTACAAACGCTCAGCCGATGAAACTTTTATATATCAACGACGGATTTTTATACTTGAATTGACAGAAATATGTTTATTCATCATCGATTTAAATATTGTCAAGCCAGCCCTGCTCAAGCTTCACTTTTTTTGTAAATATTCTGGATTCGTCCTTATCGTGCTTAGCCTGATGGTATTTGAAAAGTATTGTGTCTTCACCGACAGCTTTCCCGAGGATTTCGATTTTACCCGTGAGATGGGACATACAATAACGAAAGCCCTTTGACTGTCCGTTCATTTTTTTCTTTGCTTCATCGATAATCTCACAGCCCCTGATAAGCGGCAGCTGGAACAGATTTCTTACGCCGCTGGCCGGGCGGCATTGGAAAATATAATAAGGCAATATTCCGTGAGCGGTAAGCTCATTCATGAGCAGCGCGAGAGTGTCGGGATCGTCGTTGACTCCGCGTAATAATACGGTTTGGTTCCTGACAACGCATCCTGCGGATTGTAACGCTAAGATCGCTTCTTTCGACTCGGGTGTCAGCTCGTGCGGATGGTTGAACTGTGTCACAATATATAATTGCTTTTTCTTGTTGAACTTACTGAATACGGATAAAAGCTCATCATCCTCGGTAATACGCTGCGGCAGAACCACGGGGATTCTGGTTCCGAACCTGATGAATTCAATATTGCGGATAGGCGTGAGATATTCGAGATATTTTTTTATAACCCGACAATCGAGCATAAACGAATCGCCGCCGGATATAAGCACGTTATTTATTTCTTTGTGCGATTTTATATATCCCGCCATCGCCGGGAGATATTTCGCCACCTCTTCTCCGCTTGCGCCCACCATCCTTTTTCTGAAGCAATGACGGCAATACATTGCGCATTGATTTGTGGAAAGTATTAAAGCGGTCTGTTTGTATTTATGCTGCATACCGGTTATAACCGTGTTTTCGGCTTCTCCGCTTGTGTCCGGAATCCCTCCCTCCGAAAATTCATTGAGGTCGGGTATTGCCATTTTAAAGATCGGTCCGTTTCTCGAATCGGCGTTGATTAAAGATAAATAATAGGGGTTAACGCACATCGGATATTTTTCTGTTATCCTGTCCATTCTTATTATTTCATCGTCATTCAACTTAAAGATTTGTACAATGTCATTTGTGCTTCTGCAGCTTTTTTGAATCATTTCCCGCCATGTTATGTTGACTTGGCTTTTATTATCCATCATTGCCCTCCTTTTTACTTATATTTTATTTATATATGTATTTTACCATTAGTCGCCTCAATTGTCAAGCGGAGTTATTATATGGTAGATTTTTATGTGATAAAAGCGGTTGTTGGCTGTAACGAACACGGCTTCGCTATTAAAAGCTGTGATGTGATCTGTTTATCCCGACACGGCGGAGATGATCACCGCTTTAATTGCCGAAACCGAACTAATCACAAAAAAAGTTTGAAACCGGGTTTGCCGTGATTTCCGCGGCAAGGAAAGGATGTTTAATATTATGAAGCTTGAAATCAAGCCGCTCATGCCCGAGCTTGCCGCCTATTACTTTGATTTTTTTGAAAATCGGGCGTTTACAGACAATTCCCCATATCGGTGCTATTGCCAGATGTATCAAATGACCAAGGAGCAAGTGAAAGCGGCAATCGATAATGCGGAAGGGTCCGACATGGGTCGTGTGTCAAGAAAAGCCGCCGAGCAGCAAATCGAATCGGGTATTTTGCGAGGATATTTGGCGTTTGTTGACGGTATGGCTATCGGTTGGTGCAATGCGAACGACAAAGCGAACTACCCCATCGAGTCCTGTACCGGTGATCGTTTTTACGCGCCTGCCGAAAAACGGGAAAAAGCCGTTGTATGTTTTGAAATAGCCCCCGAATTTCGCGGGAAGGGCGTTGCCACCGCGCTCTTGCAACGTGTGATTGATGACGCAAAAGACGCAGGTTATATCGCCGTCGAGGGCTTTCCCGTTGTGCGCGACGAACGATATGAATGGGACAGCACCGGTCCCCTCCGGTTGTATGAGAAGGCTGGATTTGTTGAGGTGGAAAGGCATGATGGTAGAGTGGTGATGAGGAAGGAACTGAAGGAATCATGAGTCGAAACGGCAGCGCAGAGGGTGTTTGTTTTTCTTTTCTGTTTTTTCCATTTGTCTGAGCTCCTTTCTCAGACTTAATGCTACCACACTTTCCTTCTCTTAGTAAATGCAATTCTAAATTGCACTGTTGCATTTACTTTGAGAATTTATGGCATAAAAGTCGTTTGAATTAATTCGTCAAAAACATTGACATTTTCAAAAAAACATGCTATACTTCCCGTAATCGTTCGTTCGGAGGATATTTAATGCACAAAAAACGAAAGCGATCATTTTTTCTAACAAACAAATGCAACCAAAGTAGCGAAAATAAATTAAATAACAAAAATAAATTGAACCCTGTTTTAAATTGGTTTAGGCCAAATAAAAACAGGGTTCTTTATTTTGCTTTTTGTCGGCTGAGGTGTTGAGACGAGAAATCCGAAATATGAAATAGAAAAATACAGAATGTAAAGGAGATACA
>JAQVQF010000124.1 GCA_028701715.1 Eubacteriales bacterium
ATATTAAAAGCAAACCTTGACAAAGCGTTTCTGAATTCGGCAAACGGCGTCAGCCATGACGGGGAAAATATACTCTACGCGGCCTTTCCCGACACCGACGGGGTTATCGTAATATGCGGCACGGGTTCGTCCTGCTTTTATAAAAAGGGCGACATGATTCACAGGATTGGCGGCTATTCGGTTTTCGACCTCGACGGCAACGGTTATGAGATAGGCAGACGCGCCGTCGCCCACGCGTTGAAATGCGCCGACGGACGGGAAAAACGCGGCGTGCTTTGCGAAAAAATCGACGCTCTATGCGGCGGAAGCTGTTTGAATGATCTTAAAAGGCTGCTCTCTCTTCCGATTAAAAAAATCGCCGCTTTCGCTCCCGCGGTGTTCGACTCAGCCGAGGAGGGCGACGTGTACGCGAATGCCATTATCGACGGCACCGCCTCGTACATAGCAGCCTGCATCGACAACGCCGCCTTAAGCTTTGACGGAATCTGCCCCGTCTGTATTGCCGGGAGTATAGGCACACACCGGATAACCCTGGAGAAAATAAAGAACAAGGTTAACGGCAAGGCCGTTATAAACGCTCTTTCCGTTGATCCGGTCATCGGCGCCGTTTATAAAGCCGGGCTTATCGCGGAAACCCATTCAAAAGGAGGAAATATATTTGGATAAAATATGGGACATTTTAAAAGAATACGCCGTATCCTACGGGATGCGAATAATCGCGTCGTTTTTGATATTGTTTATAGGTTTAAAGCTTATCAAGTTTGTCACAAAACGCGTTCATAACCGCTCTCTTGTTAAAAAACTCGATCCCAGCGCGGCGGGCTTTTTAAAAAGCCTTGTTTCCATCACACTGAAGCTGCTTATTTTTATAACGGCGATCGGTGTTCTCGGAGTACCCATGACCAGCGTCATCACCATCCTCGGCACGGCGTCTTTGGCGGTCGGGCTTGCGCTTCAGGGCAGCCTTGCCAATTTTGCGGGCGGGTTTATGATACTTATGTTCAAGCCCTTTAAGGTGGGCGATTATATAGACAATCATACCGACAGCGGTACGGTCACCGATATAGGGGTTTTTTATACGACTCTCTCCACACCGGACAAAAAAACAATTACGGTGCCTAACGGTGCGCTGTCCAACGCAACGGTTATTAATTTTTCCGCTTCCGATATCCGCAGAGTCGATTTTGACATTTCGATTTCCTACGATTCGGATATCGACAAAGCAAAGGAAGTGCTTTTGCTGCTCGCCAAACAGCATGAAGCTGCGCTCGAAGAACCGGCTCCTTTTGCGGCCGTGAACGGTCACGGGGATTCGGCGGTAAAGCTTGTTCTTCGCGTATGGAGCAAAAAGGAAAATTACTGGACCTTATATTTCGACCTTATGGAAAACATAAAGAAGGCGTTCGACAAGACGGGCATTAAAATTCCTTATAAAACCATAAACATATATAATGTCCGCTGAATCCGGCATAATAAATACGCCGGATTCAGTGAGACATTAAGAAATGCTGTAAATTCATAAAAACTTCAGTTTTTATGAATTTATGCGGCATACGCCGCATGAACAAACCGTTATACGGTTTGTTCAGCAGACATTATATAAAAAAGGTTAACAAAAAACAGAGCGGGGCAAATACCCCGCTCGATTTTTTTGTTCCGTAAACCGCTTGTATCTTTCATGTCTATGTCGCCCGGTTAATTTGAAATACCCAATATGTTAAGCCTTACCGTAATGTAATCCATGACGCAGGGCGTCGAATTGCCGGTTATACAAGCCGCTTTGTACGCCACGCCTGTCAGCGGCGTTAAGCTGAGTATATGAAGCCTCAACGATATATAATCAAGAGCCGATATAACGCCGTCGCAATTGATGTCACCGGCGATAAGCAGTGTCTTTGTGACATATACTTTACCGCACCAAGTAAATTTAAGAACGCAACCGTTTGCAAGGTTTGAATCGCCGGTAATTTTTACGCCCGATTTGTTATATACCTCTATGTCGGCATATTTAAGTGCGTTTTGCAGGTTTGAAACCGTCCTGCCCAAAGAAATTCCCGTGATATAGCCGTCTTTTTCGGTCAGCGGAAGTCCGCTTGTGGCAAGGAAACCTCCGAGTACATTTATATATGCTCCTCCGCTGTATCCTTCGATAACCTTACCGGATTCACTGTAGCCGACGCAGTAATACCATCCGTTATCGGGTTCGCCTATAAGCAACACATTGGTGCCGACTGCGAAGGTTCCCACAAGGGGATATGAAGCCGCGGGCCCCGTTCTTTGGTTAAGGCGTCCGGTTGTTACGCCTATTTGATAGGATGTCGCAATAAAAGGGTCGGTATCTTCGCCGGGATCTGTGTCACCGGGATCAGGATCTACGGGTGTGTCGCCGTTAAACGTTCCGGTTATGCTTACATAGGAGCCGTATGAATATCCGGTTATCCAGTTGTTGTTCAGCCCGCGGCCGCAGACAAGATACCAGCCGCCGGAAACGGCGTCGCCGAAAACAATCAATGCCGTGCCTTCCGCAAAGGAACCTAAAACCGTAGTGTAACCTCCGTCGCTGGAGGGCACCGAACGGCAGTTTATCATTCCTGTGGTTATACCCGTGTATAAAATCACACCGGATTGGTGTACATATACGACCGCATTGTCGGTCTTTGAGCCGGCTTTTACGGTTATAACCGTTCTGCCTGTCGATAATCCCTGTATCACGCCGGATTGGCTGACGGTTGCAACCGATGTGTCGGAGGACGTGAAGCTGAAGGAATAACCGGTGGCTGTCGACGGAGTAACCGCGGGATATACCGTTATGCTTTTTCCCGCTTCAAGACGCAGCTCGTCTACGCCTATATCGACAGAGTCGATTGTACCGTCATCCGGTATATTTATATCATAATTATAAAGCTCGTATTTTTCTATGTAATAAATAAGAGTTTCGGTATAACCGGGATCGCCGCAATAGCCGTCCTCCACCACATACCTTGCGGCAAGCCTGTAATCGGTAAGCCCGCGCAGATTGGCATATCTGTCATTTGTATTGAACAGCTTGCTGTGATCGCTAACGCTTTCCGCCCACGAGGAATAAACACGGAAAAAGTTTTCAGTATATGTTTTATACAACGCCGTGCCGATGATAGCCTCGGCTTCCTCAAAATCAGTGTATATTGCTCCGGTTTTCGTACAATAAACCCTGCCTTTCCAGGAGGAATATGCCTTCATCCCGAAAAGGTTGTTTGTTTTAACCGCAATATTTGAGGTGCCGAACCCGCTTTCATGCATCGCCTGCGCCATGGTCAGCGAAGCCAATATACCGTTTTGACGCATGTCCTCCGTTGCCATGGGACCGATAATGGAGATGAAATAATCCACCTGTTCGAGCGTCGCGGCGCTTGCTCCGACGGTAAACAGGGGAATTATCATAAATATTCCCAGCAATATTGAAATTATCCTTATGTATCGCATTCTTATTGCTCCCAATTTATTATATTATTATTGTATACTAATATTTTCCTTGAGTCAACCGTTTTTTAAAATTTAATTATTGCTTTTCAATTCGGCGGCTCTGACAAGCGCTTCCCTTGACGCCGCTCTCACCGCTTCGGTGACCTGTATGCCGCCCATGATACGCGCTATTTCGTTTATTCTTTCCTCAAAGCTCAGCTCCTTTACCGATGTGTATGTTCTTCCTCCGTCTTCTGCTTTGGATACCGAAAGATGCGTATCCGCAAGACAGGCGATCTGCGGCGAATGAGTCACACAGAGTATCTGAATGCCGGGTTCGGTTAGCTTTTTCAGCTTCAGCCCGATCCTTTCGCTTGTTTTACCGGATATTCCGGTATCTATTTCGTCGAACACAACGGTTGTAACCCCGTCTATTTCGGCAAAAGCCGATTTAACCGAAAGCATTATTCGCGAAAGCTCGCCTCCCGATGCTATCCGGGCTATGGATCTCGGCTCTTCTCCCGCGTTTGCCGATATTAAAAATTCCGCCGTGTCGGTGCCGGTCGGCGTGAAAGGTGTACGGCCGAACTCGGTAGCGAACGTAACAGAGGGCATGTCGAGCTGCGATAGGTTGGCTTCGATTTCCTTTTCAAGCTTTAACGCCGCGCTCTTTCTTTTAATCGACAGCGTGTCGGCGAGTGCTTGCAGCAGCTTTGCCTTATCCGTAAGCTCGTTTTTTCGGTCTTCGAGTATCTCGTCGCTTGTGACCAGCTCCTCTTTTTCCTTTTTCAACGCCTTTAGCTTTTCTGAAAGCCCTGCCTCGTCAGTACGGTATTTGCGCTTTAAGCGTGAAATCAACGCCAGTCTTTCCTCTATTTCGTCTATCCTTTTTTCGGGCGAATCACAATCTATGCTGATATCCGATTTTAAAGAGTCGACGATATCCCTCATCTCATAGGAACAGGATTCAAGCCGTTTCACATAATCGGAAATCCCGGAAAGCACGCCTTCCAAGCGGTTTAAGGCTTCCTGTGCCTTATACAGCCCCATTAGAGCGGAATCACGCCCGTCCAGCGAATCGAGAGCCGTCTTGACATTGTCAAGTATTTTTTCGTAATTTACAAGCACCGACTTTTCCGATTCGAGCCCTTCCTCCTCTCCTTCGATAATATTTGCTCCGTCAAGCTCGTTAATTTGAAATTCGAGCACGTCCAGCCTTATCAGCTTGTCTTCGTTAATTTTACCGAGTCGCTTTACCTCATCCTCCAAGGCGATATAAGCGGCGTATGAAGCGGCATATGCTTCAAGCTCCCGTTCATGTCCGGCGTAAGCGTCAAGCAAATTCAGATGCGATGACGGATCCGAAAGGGCTTGGGTATCCTGCTGTCCGTGGATGTTAACCAGTCTGGATACAATACCCTTTAATTTTGATACGGAAATTGTTCTTCCTCCCGCTTTGCAAACGCTGCGTCCGTCCGCGGTTATCCTGCGGTAGACCGTGACGGTTTGGTCGTTATCGGCAAGCTCCGCGTCTTCCCCCAAGGACACGCCGCGTAAATCGAAAATCCCTTCCACGCAGGCGAAATCCTCGCCGGTGCGAATAAGGCTTCTGTCGCCTCTGGAACCGCAAAGCAACGCAAGGCTGTCGATTATAATGCTTTTACCGCCGCCTGTTTCGCCCGTCAGCACCGTAAAGCCCGCGTTTATATCAATATTCAATTTTTTTATAAGTGCCACGTTTTCGATATAAAGCGATAAAAGCATATCGGTACCCATACGGAAAAGCGATAACAACGCATACCGGCGGTGACCGATTTTCCGATAATTTTAATTTAATAATATAATTTTATTTTATAGTGTTTTGAATATACCCCTGTACCGCCTCGGCGGATTCCGGTGTTTTTGTGATAATAATCAGGGTGTCGTCCCCGGCGACCGAACCTACCACGCCGGTAATGCGGAGTGAATCGATCGCCGCGCCCGCGGCGCTGCCCATGCCCGTGTAGACATTCACGACGACTATGTTCATGGCGGTATCCACCGACTTGACCGCTTCCTTCAATATCGTGGAAAATCTGTTTCGCAGCAGCACGTCCGAAGCGACCGGCTGATAAATATATTTGTATCTTCCGTTGCCTGCGGAGCCCTTTACGATTTTCAACTCTCTCATATCGCGTGAAACGGTTGCCTGTGTCGCCGTAAAACCGTTTTCCGTGAGCTTGCTTCTCAGTTCCTCCTGAGTATCGATGTCATAGGTGGCAATAAGTCTGAGTATTTCGGTTTGTCTTTTGCTCTTCATACGCATGACCATTCCTTTCGTGATTTAAGGTTTGGATTGGATTGTATGGTTAAATACAATGCTTATCTCAAATCGCCCGTTCTTCGGAATTTTCATTTCTCATTGAATTTTCTGGAAAGCGTTTCGCAAAACGTATGCTCCTTCAGTTTTATCAGCCTCGTTACCATTGCCGAGCGGCGTATGCGCACTTCGTCGTTGAAGAATATTTCGGTACGATTTCTGCCGTCCGAGGTGAGATATATATCGCCGTTGTATTTAGAGGAAACCCTTATCCCTATGACCGAATCGGGTGAAAAAATCATTGTATTCGATCCGTATACGCCGTGAGGACAAACCGCGCAGGCGGTTATCAGCTCAAGCCCCGGGTCCACGATAGGTCCTCCCGCCGACATCGAATAAGCGGTGGAACCGGTTGGGGTTGATATAATAATGCCGTCCGCTCTGTATCCGGCCGCTTTGACGCACCCGCAGAACAGTTCAAGGTCAATGAGCTTGGTTATAACACCCCGACATACGACTATTTCATTCAAGGCTTCGCATGTAAAGACCTTTTCCCCGTTCCTTATAACCTCCGCATGGAGCATCATACGGTTTTCTGTATTATACTCGCCTTCGAAAAATCTGTCAATAAGCTCGATTTCGCCGGCTTCCAGCTCATGCATATAGCCGAGCGTTCCGTGATTGATTCCGATAATCGGAGTACCCGTCCCGCTTGCCCATTCGGCAACCGAAAGCATTGTGCCGTCTCCGCCTAAGACAATCCCCATATCGCAGCCGCCGGGATACATAACGGCCGCCTCTTCGATGCTTTCCGCTATATATATATCGCATTGACGGCTTTCGAGGATAGATGAAAGCTTTGCCAGCGCCTCTTCCGTTTTCGGCTTGTTACGGTTGGGAAAAATTATCGCCCTCATCCGTTCTTCTCCTTTTAAAATAAGCTAAATATTCCTTGTTTCCGTCGCCGCCGTCTAAGGGCGATTTAATAATACCGATAAGATCAAATCCGTTTTCAGCAGAGGAAGCCGTAATTTTATCTTTAATTTTATTAAAATAAATCCCTTTAGGATCATATACAATGCCGTTTTTTGATATTTTTGACCTGTCAAGCTCGAACTGAGGCTTGACAAGCGTCAGCAGCTCGCCTTCGCGGTTTAATATGTCCGCGGCGGCGGGA
>JAQVQF010000125.1 GCA_028701715.1 Eubacteriales bacterium
GGCTGCCGCCCGTTTTTACGCTTTCGATAAGCTCGACTCCGGTATCGCAGCCGAGCGCGTACCCAAATAAATCCTTGGCGTAGCCGAGCGTACACAGGCACCATGTCGGGGAAATCGGCTCGTTCACCCGCTTGACGCAGGAGCAATAGCAGGTCGGATATGAGAAGAATAAGTCGTCCCCTTCATGCCATACGGGATGTACCGTTGCATACACTTTATTATAATTTTCGCAAAATTCTTCAAGGCTTTTTGATTCGGTATAAATATGCTTTGTGTTTTCTTTTTCGTTTTCCCCGGGATGGCAGCAGCAGGATAAACGCAGCGTTTTTATTTGCTCCGGAGTGTATTTGCTCTCAAGATAGTTGCAGACATCCTTCGCCCATTTGAACTTGCGTATGTAATCGGCTGATTTGGAAAGCGGCAACGCGGCGGAAAATTCGTCGGCGTCGGCTTTGCCGAAAATCGCCTCGATCCTGTCACGGATTTTGATACCCTGTACATTTGTCATTTGCGGCATTTTTCTTTCTCCTTTTCTGCAAGCAAGGTATAAAATGTTGCCCATTTGCTCGGCTTTCCGACACGTTCCTTAGGTAAATATGATTTTGTAAGAGTGCCTTTTAAAAGTATCTTTCCCGAATCATCCTTATGATCGTTTAATATATCCCACGCATCCATGAGCCACGGTTCATCACCCAATCCCAATGCGCAAAAAGCCTCAACTACATTTTGGAGTCCAACACGCATCACTTCAAAAGGATAAAAAGTATCGATTGTACGCCATCCTGCACGGGCGTTCAGTACGAGAATATCTTTGTTGTCTGTACGGTAAAAAATATTATGATTTTTAAAGTATTGTATAAGTTCATTTATATACGGACAATCAATGCTTTTCTTCTTACATTCAGATGCGAGAAGTAATGCGTGCAAATTTGCCTTATAACAGCTTTTCGGGGTATATTTCAGTTTATCAAGCCTGTGTAGGCATAAAAATCCACCATCCGGCAGAGTATGTTCGTTTGATTTTACTAAGACGCTTTTTACGATTTCGTTATTATAACATCCAAGCTTGACAAGTGCACGAAGCAGCATAAAATCTCCGCAGCCACAGTTAAAAACGTCATTGAATCCTTCAAACGCTTTTTTCAAATAATTGAATGGAATATAATCACAAGTCAAACCGCATTCCGCAAGAGCGGTTATATAATATCCATACCAAAGCCCGTTTGTTTCATGCCAGTTTTCAGGAATTTTATTCGTTATCCATTCTTTTGAATCCGATATATCAGCCGGCTGATTTAGTAATTCTGTTAAAGTGCGGTATCTGACCGCAGGATTATCGTTCTCAAGCAGCCAGTTTATAACTTCGTTATTCATTTTAAGTTATAACCTCCAAATATTCGTTTCTTAATTTTGTCAGCCTTTCAATTCCGTCCTTGTCCCATTCTGCAATTTTATTTATTATCCACTCACATGGAAACTCGCCGCAGACACCGCAGAAATATACGTTGTGCTCTTCGCAGCACTTATATATAGCACATCCGTCAGACCAAAGCTTAACGCATTTACCCTCAGCTTCACGGCAGCCCTTGCATTCGCCGTTTTTCTTATAACCGCAAGCATCGCAGCCGCCGCCGCAAGGGGTGATTTTGGAAAAGTCGGTTTTACTCATTTACATACTCATCTTTAAATTTAATATCATACCTCGTACCGTTGTGAAAAAGCACGCCTTCTGTCAGTTTTATGCACAGAATGCAGGTGTTATTATCTTCTTCATTCGTATGACCGTTGTCGTACCATTCTGCAAAAGCAGCTCGTAGTTTCGACATGATTTCGACATTTTTCTCGTCTCTAACCCAGCCAAGGTTCTCACCGATTCCGCGAGCGGTCAACCATTCACCGCAAACCGCAACAATCGGATTCTTTTCTATTTGCTTCATTTTATTTGACAGAGCATATGTAACCGCATAAAAAGCGCCGTTTTCGTAATAAGCGTCAACGATTCTGACATATGGGATATTGTCGGCGGTTGTCGCAACCGAAAGCAGGGTATCATGCCCGAAGCGTTCGTCCATAATTTTCTTTATGTCTTTTGTCATTTTTATTCCTCATTCATATCAAAATACAACCGTCCGTCTTTTTCGTTTACATACGGCTGGCGGTTTTTTATATACGCGTATTTGGGGTATTTTGCGATAATATTCCGCAGCATACAGATCAAAACAGGGTGAATGGTCTTATCGTGCTCCGAGTTCATGACGCAGCTTTTATTCATCAGCCAGTTTAACATTTCAAGCTTGTACTTCTCTATTTCAGGCTTAGCAAATTCAAACGGCAGCTCGGACAGGCAGAGCCAATAATACCATTGCGAAAACCACGGGCGTTTTTTGTCGCCGTAATGACGGTTGTAGTTATCAATTCTGCTTCCGATCCATTCGGTTTCATCCGGCGCGACGGCGGCAAGAAACCTCAGCACCGTAAGCGAGGCGTCAAAGCATTCACCGACACCGTCGTCCGTATATCCGAAACAGGTTGTTTTAAGCCGTGCGAAAGTTTTATCGACCATAAATTGTACATCCGGATTATCCGGTGCGAAAAGATACAGCAGTCTCAGTATCTCAAGCTCGTACATATTTGCCGACAGAATATGGGTTTTCGGCGTTTGATTCAATACTGTTTTTAATTTATTGCCGTCGTTATATGGCGGAATATAGAAAATCGGATACATTCTGCGTCCGCCGCCGTCGGTATTGCCGGGGAATTTTACACTTATATAAAACCGTTTTGCCTGCTCCGGCGTGCTTTTTGCAGACATAAGCTGCCGGACGATATTTTGTTTTTGAGCGTCGGTCAACTCATCGCCCTTGATAAGGTGATGGTTGGTCTTTATCATTAACTCATATGCGGTCATAGCATCATAGCCTTTTGATTGGAAAATACAGATATTCTTTACCCGTTGACATAAGTGTCAGCTCATGAACAGCCCCGGCAAGTTCGAGGTGACTTTCTTTCAGGTATTCCAGACCTTTTGCAAATGCATTTTCCGTATTACTCTCAATTCGGATATATTCAAAAGAGGGTATAATCCACTTTACCCATCCGTCAGGAGGAATAACCGATACATCACACTCCGCACCGGCAAGATACAGACCTTTTGAGAAATTTTCCTGCCATGGCAGTAACGAATGTGTTATGTCAGACATCGCGCCCCATATACCAAGTGGAGCACCGTCATTTTCAATTTTTATAATATCAGCGATTTCGGAAAAATGAGCGTTTGTATCTTCCCACAGCTTTTGTATAAATCCCACGCCGTCTTCTGTCGATCCTTCTTTTCCGATAACGGCAAAAGACGGTTTTATGACTTTTTCACAATTCATGTTGTCCTCCTCAATTTCCGTACTGAAGCGGTACATAAGGCAGTATGGCCCATGTAACATCGTCGGCAGATATGTTTTTCGGCTCTAAACCTCTGTATCCGACGGTTGCTTTTTCACAGGGATAATTTATACAGTCATAGCAAGCATCAAATTGCTTTGTATGCAAGCATTTTAACGGCTCGCACAACTCATTTCCGTCACAGCAACAATGACAATTCGGTGTATCGCAACCGGTGCAGCGCATATCCCAAACAGGACCGCCATATACCGCATTCAAATGCGGAATAAGCATTTCTCTGAATTCTTCGGTAATACCGGTATAATGCACACACAAATCGCAGCGATGACCGCACCTGCCATACAACAAATTAACTTTTGACAGCGGTTTACGGTTTGGTTTTTTCTTAATATAAATGAGAGGCTTAATTGCTTCAAATGTTTCCGTGTTTGCAACCGAAAACATCATCCATTTACCGTCGTACAGGGTTCTGCTGCTGTCATATATATCTTGTATCCACTGCGGAAAGCTATCTCGCTGAGCTTCGAACTTCTCCCTCTCAGCTTTACCGAAAATAATTTGAAAGTCATAACGGTCTTCGAGAAAGTTGATGGACAGAATGGTTTTCTTGCCCTGACGGAATTTCAGGCAAGCTATATCGTAATATTTGCCCGCCGCCTCATCAAGAGCATATTTTCCTCTCATGAATTTTACAATCTCACCGCCGACCTTTTCCAATTCGTTCATGATAATTTTTCCTCCGCTTCCTTTTTTATAAGCTCCGCTACCTGCCGCCATTCATCTTCCGACAGGTTACGCAGTGTAAACGCGCCGCCGATACACTTGTATTCGGTTTTACCGTTTATGGTGATAGGAATACCTCTGCGGCATTTGTCGCTGCACGTTCCGCCATTGTACCACGCGCAGTTCCAGGCGCCGGTTTGCATTTGCGATATTATATTTTCCGAAAGCTTAAAGCTATCCTTGTATTTATCTATATCGTAAAGGTTGGCTTTGACGGAAAAATGTTTCCTTGAAAAATCGAGGGTGAACATAACTCTTTTGGGCTTTTTACGGGTAAAAACGCATTTATAACCCTTGTTGACGTTAAATTCAATTATCTTTGGTCTTGTATAATTAATCTGTGAGCTTAAATTCAAGTCCTTGGCAAGGCTTATAAACATATTCACGGTATTTATGTCCCCCGAGGGCGCGTATGCGGAAACATTGTCAAGCGTCGGCTTTTTTTCTGTTTCAAATGTGAACCGGCACGGTTCTTCGCCGTCGGTGTCGAGCGGCGAGGATACTATTTCCTTTAGTTTAATCGGTAATCCGAGCATATTTTGATAATGATAACGGAAATGTCCGGCGCAGCAGCCGCAATATGTAGGCGAAACGGAAAACGGCTGCTTGAGCTTTTTTATCATTCCGCAGGAGCAGGTGGTTTTACCGGTATGCACACCGTTCTGATACCCCTCCATTGTAACGGTAAACGTGCCGTCGTCATTGATCCGCGGCGACATCATATATTCGACATTGCTTATAAGTCGCAATTTTTCTTCGACAGTTTTCCCGGCGTGCTCCTTTGCAAAGGCTTTGCAGTCATTATCACGCTTTCCGCCCTTGCAGCAGCCCTGTTCACCCATGATTGCAAGGCATTGCTCTTTTGTAAGCAGCTCGTCCATTTTGTCTATCAAGGCAAGCATTGGTTCGGGGTTATATCCTTTTACCTCGGTAAAATCGAATTGTTCAATAATTTCATTCGGGATTGCTTGTTTAAGCATAGATTCTTTGATTTTTTTCATACCGGGCATTTTATTTACCGCCTTTCTTACAGTTGAATGTCTTAAAGAGGTCTATATATGCGGGTAATTTTTCCGTTGTCGGCTCATAAAATTCAAAGGTATAGCCGTTGCATTTTTCGTATTTAATGCCGCCGATTTCATAATCCTTGCGGAACTTACAGCTATCGCCCTTGCAATGCTTGCATTTACCGTAATCACCCGTAAAAACGCTTTTTATAAAATAAGGTGTATTAGCAATATAATCGCCGTGCTTTGTTACCTTATTAAAGAACAACCTGAGGCAAATACCGTTATCCCTTATGTAAATCCGTGCATAAACATTTTGTGATTTAATTCCCGACTTGCGGTAAATAATCATATACCTGCCCCAGCAGAACCCGTTGCCGATACCGCAATCCTCATAGCCGAGACCTTTCAGCTCTTCTGTAAAATCTATGATAAAGTGTTTGTCATCGGGCTTTATAAAGTCGTATTGTTTTGCGTTTAATATGTTATCGTTCATATATTATTTATCCTTACCATAGTTATTTGGCGTCAAGCGGAATCCATATCTCGACTATACCTTCTTTAAACTTTTCGTTGTAGCATTCGATGACATAATGCATACCGTCAATTTGGGCGTGCGTATATTTATCCTTGTTTTCGTCAAGCCATTTGTTCATGTTTTCGTTTTCGCTGTCATATCCGTCGGCGACTATGACATCGAAAGCCGCGTATTCGCAAGACGGCAGTTCAAGCAGCTCAAAGCCTTCCGCGCCGCTACTTTCGGTTACGGCCAATCCGACAAAGCAGTCGCATTTGTCATCGTAATCGAAACGCACCTCGTAACCCGCGTCCGACGTTTTTTTACTAAGCTCGGTTTCTTGCAATTTGCTGTCGAACTCTCCCCATAATTCGGCCGTTTTAAAGCCGTCGCCCATAATACCGGCGATATAAAGCCGTTGCTTTCTTATAATTTTCGGTCCCATATTGTTCTTCCTCTCAATAGTTATCTGTTTATTATTTCATTCGCTTCTTTTAAATAAATACCAACATCCTCGGGACAATGTGCGTCGGAAGCCGTAATAATCCTGACCCCGTGACGTTTCATGGCGGCAATCATATCACTATTCATCCCAATTTCCGAATTTGTTCTTCTGGCGGCACCGCTGTTCTGCTCCGCGTACATATGATTTTTATACAAAGCTTTTGCAAGCTTATCATAATAGTGCATAAGCGAAAATGACGGCGCATGTCCGAACAGCTTAATACTGTCCGGATGAGCTATTCCGCCATATATTCCGCTTTCCGCAAGCTCAAGCGACGTATCAAAATAACGGCGGTAAAGGTGATCAACATTTTTCCCGTACCAATGTTCGGCTTTATGGTCGAAAGCAAAATTATCAATGAAGTGAACGCTGCCGACAAGAAAATCTAAGCCTTTCCCATTTGTAAGTTCCCTGACAAGGCTTTCATATTTTTTGAAATAACACACTTCAAGACCGAAATTTATTTTCACGGGATAATCTCTTTGTCTTATATTATTAATCAGTTCAAGATAATTATATAGATTCATAACTCCGGCTTTTCTGTGAAACCACTCGTCTATATAGCCCGAATAAGCGCAAACCTCATCATACATCGGGACAAATTCGATAAAACGGTAGCAATGCTCAAGCAGCCAGATTTCATCTATATTTCTTAAAACGGCAG
>JAQVQF010000126.1 GCA_028701715.1 Eubacteriales bacterium
ACGCTCTTCCGATCTTATATAAAAAAAGCTCCGTCGAAAGGAGCGTTGACGGCAATTCTCGAATACGAGGTTATTGCCGAAAACCGGCAGAAGAACCTTTCGCTCCTTAAAATTATCCTAAAAACGGGGAGAACGCATCAGATACGCGCCCAGCTTGCCGAAGCGGGACATCCGCTTGTCGGCGACGGCAAGTATTCCGTTAATAAAGAGGACAGGAAAAGCGGTTTTTCATCTCAGGCGTTATGCTCATGGTCGGTAAAATTTAAATTTGCGTCGGATAAGGGACTGCTGAATTATCTTGACGGAGTGACGGTGAAAACCGAAAAGCCTGATTTCACAAGGTTGTTTTATTGATTTTATTGTATTTCCGGCTTTTCATAAAGCCGGATTTTACAAGGTTGTTTTATTAATTTTATTGTATTTCCGGCTTTTCATAAAGCCGAGCTTTACAAGGTTGTTTTATTGATTCTATTACAATTTAATTATTTTATAATGTCAGAGCAGGGCGACCCCTCATCCGTCAGCCTTCGGCTGACACCTTCCCCTCAAGGGGAAGGCTTTACGCCGTTTTCCATTTATCAAACCGCTTCGATTATCCTTTTGATAAGCTCATCCCTGCCGATACCCTTTTCTGCCGAATACAAAATAATATTGGTTCCCTGTCTGAAAAGCGGGGAACTGTTTATTTTTTCGGAAAAATCCGTCAGCTCGGTTTTGTTCAGTTTGTCGCACTTGGTACAGACGACGATATAGGGTACTTCATAATGGTTCATCCATTCAAACATATCCGCGTCGTCGGGTGTGGGTCCGACTCTGCAATCTATAAGCTGTATTATAAGCCTCAGCGCGTGATTTTCCTCAAAATATGCCTGTGTCATCTCCGACCATTTTGCTCTGTCCTCCTTCGGTCGGCGGGCAAAGCCATAGCCGGGAAGGTCTACAAGAAACAGCTTCCCGTCTATGAGATAATAATTTGCGGTTATGGTCTTACCCGGCGTACCCGAAACCCTCGCCAGCTTTTTACGCTTAAGCAGAGAGTTAATCAGCGAGGACTTGCCCACGTTGGAACGTCCGGAAAAGGCGATCTGCGGGTATCCTTCCTTTAAATGCTGGGAAGAGATGCCCGCCACGCGGGAAAGGTCTGCGTTGTTAAAGTTTATGCTCATGAATCCTTTTCTTTCAGCGCCGGTGACAGTGCCAGCGCCAGCACCTCGTCTATCCTCGTGACGCCGATAAAGGTGAGGTTATTCTTAATTTCATTGTCGAATTCCTCTATATCCTTTTCGTTATCCTTCGGTATAATAACGGTTTTTGCGCCCGCCTTGTATGCCGCCATGGATTTTTCCTTAAGCCCGCCTATCGGGAGGACGCGGCCGGTGAGCGTTATCTCGCCTGTCATGGCGATATTCTGCCTGACCTTGCGCCCGGAAAGCTCGGATACTATCCCGGTGGCTATGGTTATCCCGGCGGAAGGACCGTCCTTGGGAATGGCGCCTTCCGGCACATGAATGTGTATATCGTATTTTTTATGGAAATCCTCTTCTATTCCAAGCTCCGCGGCGTGCTTTCTTATGTAGCTGACGGCGGCCTTTGCCGATTCCTTCATAACGTCGCCGAGCGAGCCCGTCAGCTCCAGCGAACCGTTACCCGGCATGGAAAGCACCTCTATCCGCAGCATTTCACCGCCCAGCTGTGTCCATGCAAGCCCGTTTACTATGCCCTCCTCGTCCTCGCCGTATATCAGGTCGGGAAGGAATTTTAACGGACCCAATAGCTTTTCCGCCTGTGAAGGCTCGAAGGTCAGAGACTTGTATTCGTTCTCTACGATTCCTCTGGCGGTTTTACGGCAGACCGACGCCAGCTCGCGTTCAAGGTTGCGTACGCCGGATTCCTTGGTATAGCCGTTTATAAGCATCGCTATTCCTTCGTCCTTAAATTTTAGGTTGGATTTTTTAAGTCCGTGACGTTTTAACTGCTTGGGAATAAGGTGGTTTTTGGCTATGCTGAGCTTTTCGCTTTCGGAATAGGAATCCATCTCGATAAGCTCCATTCTGTCTATAAGCGGGAGCGGTATGGTCGAGGTGGTGTTGGCGGTGGCTATAAAGATACATTCGGAAAGATCGACCGGAAGCTCAATAAAATGGTCTCTGAAGGTTTTGTTCTGATCGACGTCGAGCACCTCGAGCAAAGCCGACGTAGGATCGCCGTGAGCGTCCTGGGTCAGCTTGTCGACCTCGTCAAGGAGTATGACGGGGTTGGAGGTGCCGGCAAGCTTGAGCGCGTTTATTATTCGTCCCGGCATCGAGCCGATATAGGTTTTACGGTGGCCTCTTATTTCAGCCTCGTCGCGTATACCGCCCAGCGATATACGGACATATTTACGGTTTGTCGCTCTCGCTATGGATTTGGCTATAGAGGTTTTTCCCACGCCCGGAGGACCCACAAGGCAGAGTATCTGTCCGTTCAGATCCGGGGCAAGCTGCTTGACCGCAATAAATTCCAGTATGCGTTCCTTAACCTTGACAAGCCCGTCGTGGTCCTCGTCGAGTATAACTTTCGCTCTTTTTATATCCGCGGTTCCCTTGGACATTTTATTCCAGGGGAGCTCGAGACAGGTTTCTATATAATTCTTTATCACCGTTGCCTCGGGCGAACCGAACTGCATTTTCTGTAGCTTGCGGTTTTCCTCAAGCAGCTTTGCCTCTACCGATTTGGGCAGCTTGCGCGATTTTATTTTGGACTTGTACTCGTCCTCGTTCTCGTAATCGTCGTTTATGCCAAGCTCGTTTTCAATCGTCCTCAGCTGCTCGCGCAGATATATCTCCTTCTGAGTTTTGGAAAGGCGGCTTCTTACCTTGCTCTGTATGGAGCCCTCAAGCTCCATTATTTCAATTTCATGGTTGAATATATCAAGGATGATATCCAGTCTTGATACAGGATTTACTTCCTCAAGAACCCGTTGCTTGTCCTGGTATTTTACCAAAAAAGCCGAAGCGATACAATCGGCGAAAATACCCGGGTCCTCTATGTTCCTTGCTTCGTCAAGTATTTCCTTGGAAGGCTTGGAAAAATATTGAAGATAGGTTTCAAGCGCCGTGAATACGGTGGCTATTTTTTTCTTGACCTCATAATAATCCTCTTCATATTCGATATCTCTGATGATAATATCGGAATAGAGAGTTTCGTCATCGCTTCTGAGAGATAATATTTCCCCGCGTCTCTGCCCTTCCACCATGACCTGAAGGTTTCCGTTGGGAAGCTTGAAAGCGTGCTTGAGGCTCACCGCAACGCCTACCTTATATAAATCTGTAAACGTGGGTTCTTCAACGGTCATATCCTTCTGCGTTATTAAAAAGAGGTCCGCCTTATGTTCTTCCGCAAGCCTTATGGCTTTTAACGAATGCTTTCTTGATATTTCAAAAGATGTCGTTATCCCCGGGAATACCACTATCCCGCGGAGAGCGATGGTTAAAAGTGTTTTGTTTTCTACCGTTTTAAGTAACGATGCCATTTGGTAAACTCCAGATTTTATTTGCCCGAAGGATAAAATCCCACGGACATTATTTTCCCAGCATTGCCGCCCCGATCATACCCGCGTCGTTACCGAGGAACGCCTTGACAATCAATGTTTTATTTTCGCAGTGGCGTGAATACTGTTCTTTTTCAACTATTTTTCTTACAGGCTCAAGCAGGTAGTCGCCTTCGTTGCTCACTCCGCCGCCTACGGTTATAATTTCCGGCTGAAGCAGATCTATAAGATTTGTCAGCCCGCAGGCAAGATAATATGTAAATTTCTCCACAACCCTTATGCCTGACGCGTCGCCCGCGCGTTTTGCGTCGAAAGGCACACGCGCGTCCACGGCGGAAAGATTATTTCCGCAAAGCTTCCACATTATCGAATCCGGGTGCTGAGCCATTTCCTCGCGCGCCATCCTGATAAGGGCCGTCGCGGACGACAGCGTTTCCCAGCAGCCTTTCCTGCCGCACTGGCATTCCGGTCCGGAAGGGTCGATGACCATATGTCCTACCTCGGCGGCCGCGAAATTAAAGCCGGTGTATATTTTCCCGTCGATTATGATACCGCCGCCTATGCCCGTGCCTATGGTTATCATTATGGAATTGCCGTAGCCCTTTGCTCTGCCGACCGCAGATTCGCCCTTTGCCGCGGCGTTGGCGTCGTTTTCTATGTAAACCTTCTTTATTCCCGTCAGGTCGGCGATTTTACGCGCCAGCGGATAATTAAGGAAGGGTATCGACGAACAGTATATCATTATTCCGTTGCCGCAATCGGCGCTTCCCGGAGATGCAACACCCGCGTATTCGATATCCGCGACCGAAAGGCCTGAATTGCCAATTACCCTAAGCGCAATTTCCGCCATCCGTTCCGAAACATGGTCAACGCCCTGCGAAACCTCGGTGGAAAGCGAATCTTTGTGAATGATTTTCCCGTTTTCGTCAACAATTCCCGCTTTGATAAATGTCCCGCCTAAATCAATGCCAAGATAATACATCGCAGCTTTCCTCCCCGTCGTCCGATTCGGCTAATTTTTTCATAAATTCCATCGCGGTATCGTAGCCCATTTTTTTCTGTCTGTGGTTCATGGCGGCTATTTCTATAATGACCGCTAAATTTCTGCCGGGCTTAACGGGTATTGTGATAGCCGGTACGGATATTCCGAGTATTTCCTCGCTTTCGGTGTCCAGACCGATACGCTCGTAATCCTTACCCGAAACCCAGTTTTCAAATTTTATTACAAGATCTATTTTTTCGGTATCCTTAACCGAACCCATGCCGAAAATACGCTTCACGTCCACTATTCCTATACCGCGAAGCTCGATGTAGTGCTTGATAACGTCCGGCGCGGAGCCCACAAGGGTTATAGCGGAAACTTTTTTTATCACAACCGCGTCATCCGCGATAAAACGGTGACCGCGTTTTACAAGCTCTATCGCCGTTTCGGATTTGCCTATGCCGCTGTCGCCCAGTATAAGTATACCTTCCCCGTAAACCTCGACCATAACGCCGTGGGTGGTGATGCGTTCCGCAAGCTCCACGTTCAGATAGGAGGAAAGCGCCGCGGTAAACGCGGAGGTTGTCATCAATGTGCGGAAAACAGGGGTGTTATATATCCGCGCCAGCTCAAGCAGTTCCGGAAACACGGAAAGCCCGGAGGTGACCACCAGAGCCACTATGCGGTGCTGAAGCAGATTTTCTATGACGCTTCGTCTTTCTTCGTTTGACAGCTCCTCAAGGTAACCGTTTTCCATATTGCCGATAAGCTGCATGCGTTCGTTTTCAAAATGCTTGAAGAAGCCCGCGAGAGGCAGCCCGGGACGCGAAAGATCGGTTCTGGTGACATAAATTTCGTCAATATTATCGGGTTTGTTTACATATTCAAGCGAAAATTTTTCCGCGACGGAGGTTAGCTTGACCTTATAGCTGAGGCTTTTCATTATTTTCTCCGTTATAATTCAATTGTTTTATTTTCTTTTTATTTCTCGGACATTTCTTAAACCAATATGCGAATTCGGTCCAGTACAGTACGGAAATCGCCAAAATCAACGCCGTTAAGGGTATCACGAGATAAAGGAAAAGCACCGCGGGGTTTTTACCCACCACAAAAATAAAAATACGCTCTATTTCCGCCGTGTCGTCATGCACTTTGTACCCCATATCGCTGAATTTATTCGCCCATATTATGTTATATATAAGAAGTCCTGTAAGATACGCCGATATCACGCTCCAAAAAACAGAAAGCGAGCGGTATCTCTTTTTAATTCTGTTCAAAGCTTTATGGCTTTTTTCGGGTACCGTTTCTCCTTCGGAGGCGAAATATACGAAACAGCTTCTTTTCCCGCAGCATTTTAAATTTTCGTTTTCGCATTTTTCGGCTATATATTTTTTGTTATCTTCGGTATCCGGAGACGAATCGAGCCATTCCGCGCTGTATGACCATACCGTGTCCGTCAGTTTGAAAATATAAAAAAACGGATATGTTTTTATAAGAAGAAATTTCCTTTTCCCCATTCGGTTTAAAAATTTTTCTTCTGTTTCGACACCGAAGAACGCTCTGATTTTTTTCTCGGTATTTTTTTCGGTCATCCCGCTCCTCCTTGCTGACTGATATAAGTCTGAAAGCTAAAGCCCGTTATTAATTAATGTCCACTGAATAAATCAAAAACCAAGCCGCAATGCGGCTTTCCCGGTTTTTTGATTTATTCAAGTGCAAGGTTTTTACATTAAATTATGTAAAAACCTTGCACTTGAATCCGGCATAATATATACGCCGGATTCAGTGAGACATCAAGAAATGTTGTAAATTCATAAAAACTTCAGTTTTTCAGTTTTTATGAATTTATGCGGCATACGCCGCATGAACAAACCGTTATACGGTTTGTTCAGCAGACATTAATTATCATACGGATATTGTATCGGCAATAATTTTGTATACGGTGATTATACCTCATATGCTTTAAGTTGTCAATCGGGAGTTTGTGGTATTTAACGGCATTGAATAAGCCTAATTTTTGTTGTAACAGCCGAGCGCTTCTTCCATAAGTCCTATAAATTTTTCCTTTACGGAGACCGGCGATATTATTTTTATTTTGTCGCCGAAGCCGAAAATCCAGGAAAAGAAGGTTGGGCTTACCGCAACGTTAATATTTATACGAAAAGTGTCCCCGCCGACAAAAAACACGGTCTCCTTGCCGAAAGTGTCGATAATTACCCCCGCAAGCGATACGTCACATTCAAGACTCACTATTTCGCGCTTTCCTCCGTACATGCCGAACACCTGCTTTGAGTATAAACCCATGTCGAAGTTTTGAAATTTATCGCCGCCGTCACGCGCTTCGTCCAGC
>JAQVQF010000127.1 GCA_028701715.1 Eubacteriales bacterium
GGAAAGACCGATTATCATAAGGGGGTTTTCCGGTTCGAACACGTTTGTGACTATCGGAATAAGCATGAGGAAGGTTCCCCATGAGGTACCGGTCGAAAACGACAGCGCGCAGGCGACAAGGAATATAATCGCCGGGAGGAGGGCTGTCAGCGAACCCGCGGCGTTGTTCATAAGGTCGGACACGTATTCCTTAGCTCCGAGCAAGGAGGTCATGTTCTTGAGAGCGGTGGCAAGGGTAAGTATGGTTATTGCGGGAACCATCGCTTTAAAGCCGTCCGGCACGCAGTTCATGGATACCTTGAATTTTACCACTCGGCGTATCCAATAATATATAAAGGTAAACGCAAGAGCTATTAAAGAGCCCCACGGAAGGGCGACCGTGGCGTCGGTATTGCCGAAGGAGCCTATAAAATCACCCTTGAAGTCGCTTGCGGCGTCCCAGAAGCCGCCGACATATATGAAAGCGAGCATGCAGCATATAATGAGGACGGCGATGGGAAGAATAATGTCTATCACGCGTCCGCGCTTTGAATATTCGGCCTGTGTGTCCGATTCTTCCGCTCTGTCGCCGCCGGAATATAAATCTCCGTTGAGATAGGCGTTCATTTCATGAATTTTCATGGGACCGTAATCGATTTTCATAACGGTTATCGCGATTACGAAGATTATCGTAAGCAGGGAATAGAAATTCCAGGGTATGGCGCGCACGAACAGGGAAAGACCGTTGTTGTCCTCGACCACGCTGGAAACCGCGGCAGCCCAGGAGGATATGGGGGCGATCATACATATGGGAGCGGCGGTGGCGTCGATAATATAAGCCAGCTTGGCGCGGCTTATTTTTTTTCTGTCTGTAACGGGCAGCATCACGGAACCCACGGTAAGGCAGTTAAAATAATCGTCTACGAAGATAAAAACGCCCAGCAGGAAGGTTGCGAAAACAGCGCCGACTCTCGAGCGGATATGCTTTTCGGCCCAGCGGCCGAAAGCGGCGGACCCGCCCGACTTATTGATTAAGGCAACCATAATACCGAGAATGACGAGAAACAGGAATATACCCGCGCTGCCTGATATGGCGTCAATAAGCCCGTCGTTTGTTATGGCGTCGAGAGCTCCTACGGGATGGAAGCCGGCGGCGAACAATCCGCCCAGTACCACGCCGATGAAAAGGGACGAAAACACTTCTTTTGTTATAAGCGCAAGTAAAATTGCCACCAAAGGAGGAACAAGCGCCCAGAATGTCGCGTAGAAATCCATATTCGGTCTCCTTAAAATAAAAATTGAGTCATGATTATCAATGACTCAAAAGAAAAAGCAAAAATGCTAAGCCTGTTGTGCCCGATAACTCTCCACATATTTCTGTGACAGTTCAGCGGATGTTTTCCGTTGACCCAGGCGGCATTTCTTCCGGATGCAGCTATGCCCCTTCGGCGGTATTCCCTTTCGTCTCACCGTGTCCGGTTTTAATGTGAGCTTACTTATGTTTACCGCGCCTTTATCATGACTTTAAATTATGTATAACACAGCATTGCATATTTTGTCAAGAGAAAATTCATTGTTTATCAAAAAAATAAATTATTTTTCTTTTCGATAAAATAAGTGTTGACAAATACGATTTGATAAGTTATAATCCCATGCATGTCAGGCAAGGGCGCCTTGAACTTAAGGTTCAACGGCGCCCCTGCTTTTTTTTGTGATACCATCGCGGCAATATAACAATATAATAATTCAAATAACTGAATAAATAAGACACAACGGCGTGCAAATGCGGTTCAAAAACCGACGCGGTCTTCGGACCGATGCGGATATTATATCCGACTTGCGTGCCGCTGTCTTTTTATACAAACCATTAATATTGGAATTAAAGGAGAATTCACATGGAAAACATCATCGAAACAATCGAATCCGCGGTGAACGGCACCGTTTTCGGCGTCTGGTTTCTTATCGGAGCCGCTCTCGTATTCTTTATGCAGGCAGGCTTCGCAATGGTTGAAACGGGCTTTACGCGGGCTAAAAACGCCGGCAACATCATTATGAAGAATCTTATGGATTTCTGCATAGGAACCGTTGTTTTCACGCTTCTCGGCTTTACGCTTATGTGCTCGCAAGATTACGTGCTGGGTATTATAGGCTTGCCTAATTTAGATATTTTTAATAATTTCGGCGCGTTTGTCAGCGAGAACGCCTCAAGCTTTGTTTTTAACCTGGTATTCTGCGCGACCGCCGCGACAATCGTTTCGGGCGCGATGGCGGAACGCACAAAGTTTATTTCCTACTGTATCTATTCGGGTGTCATTTCGTTGTTCGTTTATCCCATAGAAGCGGGCTGGATATGGAATTCCGAAGGCTGGCTTGCCAAGCTCGGCTTCCATGATTTCGCGGGCTCCGCGGCAATCCATATGGTCGGCGGTGTCGCTGCTCTCATCGGCGCCATAATGCTCGGACCGCGTCTCGGCAAATATGTCAGGGATAAAAGCGGAAAGGTAAAGAAGGTAAACGCCATACCCGGGCATGCGATAACGCTGGGCGCTCTCGGCTGCTTTATTTTATGGTTCGGCTGGTACGGCTTCAACGGCGCCGCAGCCTGGGACGGCGATTCGCTCGCTTCCATATTTCTCACCACGACAATCGCCCCCGCCGTGGCGACCTGCACGACGATGATATTAACATGGATAAAGAACGGCAAGCCCGATGTTTCCATGTGCCTTAACGCTTCCCTTGCCGGGCTTGTGGGTATCACGGCGGGCTGCGCCGCGCTCGATGTCCTCGGTTCGGTAACCGTCGGCATAGTTTCCGGTATTCTTGTCGTGGCGGTTGTCGAATGGCTCGATATCAGGCTTCATATTGACGATCCGGTGGGCGCGGTGGGCGTGCATTGCGCCAACGGTATCTGGGGTACGCTGGCGGTGGGGCTTTTGGCTTCGCCGGATTCGCCCGCGGTTATGGCGGGAAGCCTGAAAGCCGGGCTTTTCTACGGCGGCGGCTTTTATCAGATCGGCGTTCAGCTGCTCGGCGTGATCGCGGTAGCCGCATGGACCGCGGTGTTTATGTTTATTACCTTTTTTGTCATTAAAAAAACCGTGGGACTGCGCGTAACCGCGGAAGAGGAGCTGTCCGGGCTTGACAGCACGGAACACGGGCTGCCCAGCGCTTACGCCGATTTTATGGCGGCCGTCCATAATTCCTCATACAACGGCGATATTACAGCGGTCAGCGGAGATGTCCCCGTCGCGGAGGCGGTGGAGGTCAAGCGAATTCCTTCCTTCGCCAAGCCGGAAAAAGCCCCGGACGGACATAAACTTACAAAGATAGAAATCATATGCAAGGAACGCATGCTCGAAAGCCTGAAAAGCGCCATGCTCGGTATTGGTATAACCGGAATGACCGTAACTCATGTTATGGGCTGCGGAGTACAAAAGGGAAAACCCGAATATTACCGCGGAGTGGAATTCGAACCGAGCCTGATGCCGAAAATACAGGTGGAGATGGTCGTCAGCAAGGTGCCAGTGCGTGAGGTCGTTGAAACGGCGAAGAAAACCCTTTATACCGGTCATATCGGCGACGGTAAAATTTTCGTTTACGACGTGGAAAACGTAATTAAGGTACGCACCGGCGAGGAAGGCTACGACGCTCTCCAGGACGTGGAATAACCGTTGCCTCATAAAATTAACGGGAACGCTTTGAACTTACCTTTCAAAGCGTTCCCGTTTTCGGAAAATATCATCCAGTTTTAATTTTGCTTAATCTTGGGGCATACCGGATGTGAACACGCATTAATTCCATGATTGCTGATTTTAATTCTTTATTCCTAATTCTTACCCTTGCCGGTGTTATGCGATTCCCCTTTTTCCGATTGTTCGCCCGCTTGTACGCTTTTTGATGAATCGTATTTATCGTATTCCGATTCGTTGTTTTCTGTCTCTGCTGTTCCTTTACTATTATACTTGCCGGTGGAATCGCTGTTTCCCTTGTCGTTTCTGTTATCGTTACCGCACTCGTTGCTGCATTCACCGTTACACACGCCGTCGCATTCGTTGCTGCACTCTCCGTTACGCTCGCCGTCGCATTCACCGTTCATGACGTTTTTGTTATCTTTATCCTTGCCATTATCCTTGCCATTATCCTTGCTGTTGTCGTTGCCGTTATTATTACCGTTGTCATTACCGCTGTTATTGTTGCTTACATTGCCGTTGCTTACATTGCCGTTACCGTTGCCGTTACTTTCGGAATTGTAATTTTGTTCTTGATTTGATGTATCCTGTCCGTTGTTTTCTTCCTGATTTTGTTCCTGAGTTCCGTTATCGCCGTTTTGATTTTGGTGATTGCCGTTTTGATTATTACCCTGCTCTTTATTCTGTTTGGTCTGAGACATTATTTCCGCCACGGATTTGGTCAGCCATTCGTTTATGTCGAAATCTTCGGGATTTTCCGAACTGCTTTGCAGTTTTTCCAACAGATTAAGCTTTCCCGGGGTAACACCCAAAGCTTTCGCTTTTTCGACACGTTCTTTTCCAACCGCTTCAGAGCAGATTTCCGCTTTGCAGTTGTTCTGTTCGCAAGCGGCGTTTACCGTATCGTATAGGTTCTGTGCCAGTTCGTCGGCTTCTTCCATGTTATTTGACGAGGTCGATATCACAATGCCGGCGTTTTCATTATCAAGATACCCCTTTTCGGCTATCTTGTTGACGGTTAGGGTAATTGCTTCGTTTATCTTTTTATTTTTCAGGTTGCCTATATCAATTTCATCCACGATTTCGGAGCCGTCGTCATTTACTCCTCTGACAGACACCACTCTGTCAAACATATTCACACCGTATTCAATCGAGGGATTTACATCAATGCTGACATAGGTTGCCGGAATATAATAGGCCGCCGCGCTTAAGCCCAGGAACATAACGAGACAGGCCGCCGCCGCCAAAGCGATAATTTTCCTCGGACGTATTTTAATATTCGTTTTCATTTCAATCTCCTGACCCAATGTGTAATCTCGGTTTTTTATTTTCGATATACATCCGTCATCAGAAAGTGAAACAGCTGTGTTTCCGACTATTTGTGTTATTACGGCTTTCATGTTATTCAGCTCCCTTTCTGATAAATGACACATATTCCGCAAGGCACGGATACTCTCCGGATAGTATCTCTGCCGCCGCTATTATATATCTACGATGATGTTCCAATAATTTTCGGGGTAGCTTAGTAAAATCCCGAATATTTTTTATGGGGAGGAGCTTGGATTTCTTCATTTCGCCTAACAACGCTTCGTTATCAAGCATAAAAACAACGGCTTTTTTGCAGGCTTCCTTTGTTTTTACCGATTTCGGGGAGCAGGACGCAAGGTCGTAAAACGAAAAGCCGTAGGCGCGGAAAATCTTTGTCACCGTATCTATTTCATCCTTTACCGGGCTTGTTTCTTCCGTTAAAAAGCTTTGATTAGCCGCCAGCTTTTCCGCAATGACTGTTTTTAGCGCCGAATTCTCATCCTCCTCTTCAGGTTCGCAGTTGAACACATATGGATCAACCGACAGTTCGGCTTTATATTTCTGACGACCCCGGTAATAGTCGGTCAGGCGGTTTTTAATTATGGTTTCCGCGTAAGGCAGGAAGCCGCTTTTGTCCGCCCGATATGTTTTTACCGCGTTTAAAAAAGCGACAAGCGCTACCGACCATTCGTCGTCGCTTTTTGTTATGTATTTTTTTGCCGCTTTTGAAGCGCAGCCGATTATAAAATTATTTTTGCTTTCTATAAAATCCGTCAATAGCAAAGGATCCGAAGATGCGCGCAACGCCGCTTCATCTATATCTCTCATCGGCTTCTCCTTCCCGGATATATACCGCATCAAGCGGTATAGCATATGCCTTATTTAATAATACGATGCTTTGTTTGTAATTTTACGGGTTATCGACAAAAAAACGTAAAATAATTAATGATAATACCGAAAATCCTACACGTTAACAAGGTGGCATGACAGAAAAACAGGAAATGTGAGATTTGCGGTTTACATTATAAACGGACGCTTTAGCTTTATGTTGTTTTTTCCGCTATTTGTCAAGCGAAAAAATACCGTTGCAGATTTCGGTTCGATTTTTCCATTTACCCCCGGTGAAGTCGGGGATTTCAACCGGTATGCTTCCGTTTTCTATGGATTTCGCGGCGAGAGGTGTTATTGCCATCCATGTGGCGGTATCATAGGTGTCTATCGGAGGTGTACCCCCGTTTCTGACATATTCAAAAAAGCCCTCGTACACCAGCCAATCCATTCCGCCGTGCCCGACGGTGATATGCTGAGTTGTCTCGCTCTTCCAAAGAGGATGCTCGTATTTTTCAAAAAATTCATTTTTATTATTATAAAAATCCTTGCTCCATTCGCCGCAGGCGCCGTCAAGGTAAATACCGTTACCGTCCTCAAAGAACAGCCCCTTTGTTCCCCTTACGGTAAAGCCTCTCGAATAGCATCTCGGAAGCGTGGTGTCGAGGGTGAGGGCAATGGTTTCGCCGCCGGCGCATTTTATCAGCGTTTTGACAATATCGCCCTGTCTGTAGGGAAAGGTTCTTAGAGCGGGATTTACTTTATCGTTTTTTACGGCATAATCGTTCAATCCCCAGGAACCCGAAGCCATGGAAACGAGGTATTCAAGCCTGTTACCGCGGTTTATGTCAAGCGCCTTGGCAATGGGTCCAAGCTCGTGGGTGGGATAGTTATCGGTATTTCTGGATTGGTAATTGCGCAGCCTGTAATGACGCTTTTCATCGCCGAGGCTGATTTCCTCCCGCAGGTCGTGCTGATAGCCTCCCTCGCAATGGACTATCTTACC